>NZ_CAKVZK010000051.1:0-12334 GCF_934835585.1 Clostridium sp. AF02-29
TCTCCGTAGCTACTTCCATGATTCCGTTCCTGCAGAACGACGATGCGAACCGTGCTCTGATGGGATCGAACATGCAGCGTCAGGCGGTACCGCTTCTGACCACCGAGAGAGCCGTTGTCGATACCGGTATTTCCGCGAAGGCAGCTGTTGACTCCGGTGTGTGTGTCGTTGCAAAGAATGCCGGTGTGGTTGAGCGCTCCGCTTCCAACGAGATCATCATCAAGAGAGATTCCGATGGAAACCGCGATGTATACCATCTGACAAAATTCAAGAGAAGTAACCAGTCCAACTGCTACAATCAGAAACCGATTGTATACAAGAATGACCATGTCGAAGCTGGCGAGGTTATCGCAGATGGTCCGTCCACCTGCAACGGTGAGATCGGTCTGGGCAAAAACCCGCTGATCGGCTTCATGACCTGGGAAGGCTACAACTACGAGGATGCCGTTCTTCTGTCTGAGCGTCTGGTTCAGGAGGATGTATATACCTCCGTCCATATCGAGGAATACGAGGCAGAAGCACGTGATACCAAGCTGGGACCGGAAGAGATCACAAGAGATGTTCCGGGTGTCGGCGAGGATGCACTGAAAGATCTGGACGAGCGCGGTATCATCCGCATCGGTGCAGAGGTTCGTGCCGGTGATATCCTGGTAGGTAAGGTTACTCCGAAGGGAGAAACCGAGCTGACCGCAGAAGAGCGCCTGTTACGTGCGATCTTCGGTGAGAAGGCAAGAGAGGTTCGTGATACTTCCCTGAAAGTACCGCATGGTGCATACGGTATCATCATTGATGCGAAGGTATTTACAAGAGAGAACGGCGACGAGCTGGCTCCGGGTGTAAATAAGACCGTTCGTATCTACATTGCACAGAAGAGAAAGATTTCTGTCGGCGATAAGATGGCTGGCCGTCATGGTAACAAGGGTGTCGTTTCCCGTGTACTTCCGGTTGAGGATATGCCGTTCCTTCCGAATGGCCGTCCGCTCGACATCGTACTGAACCCACTGGGCGTACCGTCCCGTATGAATATCGGACAGGTCCTGGAGATTCATTTAAGCCTTGCTGCCAAAGCACTTGGTTTTGATGTATCCACCCCGATTTTCGACGGTGCAGACGAGAAAGATATTCAGAACACTCTGGAGATGGCAAATGACTATGTCAACACCTCCTGGGAAGAGTTCGAAGCAAAATATAAAGATATTGTAGATCCGGAAGTTATGGAGTATCTGGGTACCCATCTGGAGCACAGAAAACTCTGGAAGGGCGTTCCGATCGGACGCGACGGTAAAGTCCGCCTGAGAGATGGACGTACCGGCGAATACTTCGACAGCCCGGTTACAATCGGACACATGCATTACCTGAAACTGCATCATCTGGTTGATGATAAGATTCATGCACGTTCCACAGGTCCTTACTCCCTCGTTACACAGCAGCCGCTGGGTGGTAAAGCTCAGTTCGGTGGCCAGCGTTTCGGAGAGATGGAGGTTTGGGCTCTGGAGGCGTATGGCGCATCCTACACGCTGCAGGAGATCCTGACCGTGAAGTCCGATGATGTGGTAGGTCGTGTGAAGACATACGAGGCAATCATCAAGGGCGAGAATATTCCGGAGCCGGGTATTCCGGAGTCCTTCAAGGTACTCTTAAAAGAGCTTCAGTCCCTGGGTCTGGATGTCAGAGTTCTGGCAGAAGACGGTTCCGAGATCGAGCTCAAGGAGAACATCGACGAAGGCGATACCGATCTTCGTTCCGTCATCGAGGGTGACAGCAAGCGTTACTCTCAGAATGAGTCCTTCGGCAACTACGGTTACCAGGAGCAGGAATTTAAAGATGGTGAGCTGACCGATGTAGAGCACGATGAGTATACAGCAGAGGCAGACGGCTATACGGACGATGACTATGCAGACGTTTCCGATGATAATGGATCTGACGACGAAGAATAATCGATAGGAGGGAGTACCGCTCATGCCAGAGACAAATGAAACATATCAACCATTGACATTTGACGCAATCAAGATCGGTTTGGCATCCCCTGAAAAGATTCTGGAGTGGTCTCACGGCGAGGTTAAAAAGCCGGAGACCATCAACTACAGAACATTAAAGCCGGAGAAAGACGGCCTGTTCTGTGAGAGAATCTTTGGACCGAGCAAGGACTGGGAGTGCCACTGTGGTAAATATAAAAAAATCAGATATAAAGGTGTTATCTGTGACCGCTGCGGCGTTGAGGTTACAAAAGCCAGCGTCCGCCGTGAGCGCATGGGTCATATCGAGCTTGCAGCTCCGGTTTCCCACATCTGGTATTTCAAGGGAATTCCGAGCCGCATGGGTCTGATTCTGGACATTTCTCCGAGAACTCTGGAGAAGGTTCTGTACTTCGCTTCCTATATCGTGCTGGATCCGGGACAGACCGGACTGCAGATGAAGCAGGTTCTGTCTGAGAAGGAGTACCGTGACGAGATCGAGAAATACGGTTACGGTTCTTTCCGTGTCGGCATGGGTGCCGAGGCGATTCAGGAGCTTTTAAAGGCGATCGACCTGGAGAAGGATTCTGAGGATCTGAGAAACCAGTTACAGGATGCAACCGGACAGAAGCGTGCCCGCATCATCAAGCGTCTGGAAGTCGTAGAGGCATTCAGAAATTCCGGCAACAAACCGGAGTGGATGATCATGACCGTTGTCCCGGTTATCCCGCCGGATATCCGTCCGATGGTACAGCTGGATGGCGGACGTTTCGCAACTTCCGACTTAAACGATCTGTATCGTCGTATTATCAACCGTAACAACCGTCTTGCAAGACTTCTGGAGCTCGGCGCACCGGATATCATCGTGCGCAACGAGAAACGTATGCTTCAGGAGGCAGTTGACGCATTAATTGATAATGGCCGCCGTGGTCGTCCGGTTACCGGTCCTGGCAACCGTGCCCTCAAGTCCCTTTCTGATATGTTAAAGGGTAAACAGGGACGTTTCCGTCAGAACCTTCTGGGTAAGCGAGTTGACTATTCCGGACGTTCCGTTATCGTTGTAGGACCGGAGTTAAAGATTTACCAGTGCGGTCTGCCGAAAGAGATGGCGATCGAGCTGTTTAAACCGTTCGTTATGAAAGAGCTGGTTTCCAACGGAACCGCTCATAACATTAAAAATGCAAAGAAGATGGTAGAGCGCCTTCAGCCGGAGGTTTGGGACGTTCTCGAGGATGTAATCAAAGAGCATCCGGTTATGTTAAACCGTGCTCCTACACTGCATCGTCTGGGTATCCAGGCATTCGAGCCGATTCTGGTAGAAGGTAAGGCAATCAAGCTGCATCCGCTTGTTTGTACCGCATTCAATGCCGATTTCGATGGCGACCAGATGGCGGTACATCTTCCGCTTTCCGTGGAAGCACAGGCAGAGTGCCGTTTCCTGCTGCTTTCCCCGAACAACCTGTTAAAACCGTCCGATGGTGGTCCGGTAGCCGTTCCTTCCCAGGATATGGTACTTGGTATTTACTATCTGACCCAGGAACGTCCGGGCGCCAAGGGCGAGGGCATGGCATTCAAGAGCATCAACGAGGCGATTCTTGCATACGAGAACAAGGTTGTTACCCTGCATTCCCGTGTCAAAGTAAGAGTAACCCGCACGATGCCGGATGGCACAACGAAGACTGGTATCATCGAGTCTACCGTTGGACGTTTCATCTTCAACGAGATCATCCCGCAGGATCTGGGCTTCGTAGACCGTTCCCAGAAAGAGAACGAGCTGAAACTGGAAGTTGACTTCCACGTAGGCAAGAAGCAGTTAAAGCAGATTCTGGAGAAGGTTATCAATGTCCATGGTGCAACCCAGACAGCGATCACCCTGGATGATATCAAGGCGATTGGCTACAAGTTCTCTACACGTGCAGCCATGACCGTATCGATTTCCGATATGACCGTACCGGCAAGCAAGCCGAAGCTGATTGCTGACGCGCAGGCAACGGTTGACCATATCGCAAAGAACTTCCGCCGTGGTCTTATCACAGAGGAAGAGCGTTACAAAGAAGTTATCGAGACCTGGAAGGCAACCGATGATCAGCTGACTCACGACCTGCTGACAGGACTTGACAAATATAACAACATCTTCATGATGGCTGATTCCGGTGCGCGAGGATCGGATAAGCAGATTAAGCAGCTTGCTGGTATGCGAGGACTGATGGCAGATACGACCGGTCATACGATTGAACTTCCTATCAAGTCCAACTTCCGTGAGGGTCTGGACGTACTGGAGTACTTCATCTCCGCACATGGAGCTCGAAAAGGTATGTCCGATACGGCTCTGCGTACTGCCGACTCTGGTTACCTGACCAGACGTCTGGTAGACGTATCTCAGGATCTGATCGTCCGCGAGGAGGACTGCTGCTGGGATAAGCCGGAGATTCCGTATATGGAGATCAAGGCATTCATGGATGGTCAGGAGACCATCGAGACATTGCAGGAGCGTATCACAGGACGTTTCATCGCTGAGACAATCACAGACCCGGATACAGGTGAAGTGGTGATCGAGAAGAACCATATGTGTACGCCGAAGCGTGCAGCGGCTGTTATGGCAGCATTGAAGAAACAGGGCAGAGATTCCATCAAGATCCGTACCGTCCTGACCTGTAAATCCCACATCGGTGTGTGTGCGAAGTGCTACGGTGCCAACATGGCAACCGGTCAGCCGGTTCAGGTCGGTGAGGCAGTCGGCATCATCGCGGCACAGTCCATCGGTGAGCCTGGTACACAGCTGACCATGCGTACGTTCCACTCGGGCGGCGTTGCCGGTGGCGATATCACACAGGGTCTTCCGCGTGTCGAGGAGCTTTTCGAGGCACGTAAGCCGAAGGGACTTGCTATCATCGCTGAGTTCGGCGGTGTGGCAACCATCAAAGATACCAAGAAGAAACGTGAGATCATTATCACGGATAATGAGACGGGCAATTCCAAGACATACCTGATTCCTTACGGCTCCCGTATCAAGATTCAGGATGGCGCGGTTCTGGAGGCTGGTGACGAGCTGACCGAAGGTAGCGTGAACCCGCACGATATTCTGAAGATCAAGGGCGTCCGCGCCGTACAGGATTACATGATCCAGGAAGTACAGCGTGTATACCGCTTACAGGGTGTAGAAATCAACGATAAGCATATCGAGATGATCGTACACCAGATGTTAAAGAAGATTAAGATTGAGGAAAGTGGAGATTCCGACGTACTGCCGGGCGTATCCATGGATGTACTCGATTTCAACGAGATGAACGAGGCGCTGGAAGCTGAGGGCAAAGAGCCGGCGATCGGACGTCAGGTTATGCTGGGTATCACCAAGGCATCTCTGGCAACCGACTCCTTCTTATCCGCTGCATCCTTCCAGGAGACAACCAAGGTTCTGACCGAGGCTGCCATCAACGGAAAGGTAGATAAGCTGATTGGTCTGAAGGAGAACGTTCTGATTGGTAAGCTGATTCCGGCTGGTACCGGTATGAAGCGTTACCGCTCCATCAAGCTGAACACTGATGTTGAGGAAGAGGATGATATCGATCTGGCAGAGGACGACTTCAACGAGCCGGCTGAACTGGACGAGGCAGACAAGATTGTACTCAACGAGGATGAGCTGAGTGAAGAATAATTAAAAATGAAAAACGGAATCGTTTTTTGGAGATCGCCGCAGAGATGCGGCGGTCTTTTTTTGTTTCATAAAACCGTAAGAAATAGAAGCACAGGATTGGTTGAATCGAAGGTGAAAATCCGTTATACTTATAAAGGAAATGTTTAAAATCCAAAGTAATGTGATTGAATTGTATAAATTTAAAAAACAAATTCAACGATTTTAGACTTTCAAAACAGAAACAATTATTTAAAAAATAGAGACATTGGAAGGAGATTATATAGATGAAGAGACACAATCGGCTCAAAAAACATACACTGGGACTGGCGGCGGCTCTGCTGATGACAGCCGGTATGTCGCAGATTGCGCTGGCAGGCGACTCGGTGTATGTCAATACATCTTCCCTGCGCTACCGGACATCGGCGCAGATCAAGGACAATAATATCGCGGGCAATCTGTCCTACGGTCAGAAGCTGGAGCGCGTGGGAACCAGCGGGCAGTGGACGATGATTCTTTTGAATGGAAAGAAGTATTACGTTTCATCCGCCTATGTGACAAGCAAAAAACCGGCATCTGCAGGTGCTGTCCAGACAACCAGCCAGACAGCAGCGGGAGCGCAGACATCCGGCGGCACGACGATCGCACTTTCTTCTAATTATAAATACGCAAATTATTCAAAGATCAACAGCGGAACTGCGACCCTGTACCGCTCGACTGCTTCCAACAAGAAAAACAAAGTGGTCTGCGTCAATGCCGGACATGGAACAAACGGTGGCGGAAGCGTCAAGACCCAGTGTCATCCGGATGGAAGTGCGAAAGTAACCGGCGGTACAACCGGAGCCGGTGCTACCTCAGCAGTGGCAGTTTCCAGCGGTATGACCTTTGCAGATGGGACAGCAGAGAGCAAGGTAACACTTGCTATGGCAAAGGTGCTTAAGACAAAACTTCTGAATGCAGGCTATGATGTACTGATGATCCGTGAATCAGATGATGTACAGCTGGATAATATAGCCCGTACGGTCATTGCGAATAACAACGCGGACTGTCATATAGCCTTGCACTGGGATTCAACCAGCAGCAACAAGGGTGCCTTTTTCATGAGCGTTCCAAGCAATGCAACCTACCGTGCGATGGAGCCGGTTGCCTCTCATTGGAAGCAGCACAACCAACTGGGCGAGTCGCTGATCAGCGGCTTAAAGAGCGCGGGTGTGAAGATTTATTCCAAAGGCAGCATGGAGATGGATTTGACCCAGACTTCCTATTCGACGATTCCGAGTGTGGATATTGAGCTGGGAGATAAGGCGTCCGATCATTCGGGTGCGACGCTTGAGACGCTGGCGAACGGACTGCTGACTGGCGTGAATACGTTCTTCGGACAGTAAAAACTGAAAGGAGGAAAGCGTATGGGATTGGTGGCGTTTATTATGGCATATGCATTATTTGCGTTTATCTTTTATATTCTGCAGGTAATTGCATACTGGAAGATCTTTACAAAAGCCGGGGAAGAAGGATGGAAATCCATCATTCCGATTTACAATGGCTATGTACAGTACCGGCTGACCTGGGATGTGCAGTATTTCTGGGTGGCACTGGGACTGGCGGTCGGCGGAGGTATTTTAAATTCCTTCGGCGGAATCGTGGGAGTTATCGGTTCGCTTGCGCTTCTGGGAACAGCACTCATGAATGTGGTGGCACTCTATAAGCTGGCGTGTGCCTATGGTCACGGGATAGGATTTACGATTGGTTTATTTTTCCTGAATCCGCTTTTTATGCTGATTCTTGGTTTTGGTGATTCGGAGTACATGGGACCGCAGGAGTAGCGGAAATGAAGTTCCGGGATATTTAAGATATTTTCCAGACAAAAAAGAGTCAGACGAGACAATAGAGGGTTTTGCACTGTACCTGGATACAGCGTAAAACCCTTTATTTTACGGGAAAAATTTGCATTTTATACCTTGACAGTGCAACTCAAACTAGCTATAATAAGTAAGCGTGCAAAATTCAAGGAATTTCTGCGCGGAAATACAAGCTTAAAAAAGCAACCACAGACAATATCACAGGAGGTGAAAAGGATGCCTACATTTAACCAGTTAGTAAGAAAGGGAAGACAGACATCTGAAAAGAAATCAACAGCTCCGGCTCTGCAGAAGGGATACAACTCTTTACAGAAGAAAGCTATCAACGTTTCTGCACCGCAGAAGAGAGGCGTGTGTACAGCCGTTAAGACTGCAACACCTAAAAAGCCTAACTCTGCTCTTAGAAAAATCGCCAGAGTTCGTCTTTCCAACGGTATCGAAGTAACAAGCTACATCCCGGGTGAGGGACACAACTTACAGGAGCACAGCGTTGTTCTGATTCGTGGTGGTCGTGTAAAAGACTTACCAGGTACCAGATACCACATCATCAGAGGTACTCTTGATACTGCAGGCGTAGCCAACAGAAAACAGGCGCGTTCCAAATACGGCGCTAAGAGACCGAAAGACAAGAAATAATTTTAATTAGGTAGAAGTTCTATTAGATTTAGAATGAATGTGCCGGACTTTGATATTGATCCTGTAGGTTGCAGGGAATCATAGAACCGCGCACGAGACGCAGGTTGAACTTGGAGAGAACCTGCCGAGCAGGAAGAGAGGAAGCACCGTGCTCAGTGTCGCGCTGAAAGACGCGCTCGCTTCGCAGGTGCGCTTTCACACTAAGCTCGTAAGGGACCTCGCTAAGTGTTCAATGCGAGTACCTAAGATCTAATGAATGGCTCCCGCGGCTCCCCGCCGGAGCAGATATTAAGGAGGGAAGTAACGTGCCACGTAAAGGACATACTCAGAAAAGAGACGTATTAGCGGATCCGCTGTACAACAACAAGGTTGTTACTAAATTAATCAACAACATCATGCTGGACGGCAAAAAGGGCGTTGCTCAGAAGATCGTATACGGCGCGTTTGATCGTGTCGCTGCAGAATCCGGTAAGGAAGCTGTAGAGGTTTTCGAAGAGGCAATGAACAACATCATGCCGGTTCTGGAAGTTAAGGCAAAACGTATCGGTGGTGCTACCTATCAGGTACCGATCGAGGTTAAGCCGGAAAGAAGACAGGCTCTTGCACTTCGCTGGATCACTCTGTACTCCCGTAAGAGAGGCGAGAAGACTCAGGAAGAGAGACTGGCAAAAGAGATTCTGGATGCAGCTAACAACACTGGTGCATCTGTGAAGAAGAAAGAAGATATGCATAAGATGGCAGAGGCTAACAAGGCATTTGCTCATTACAGATTCTAATAGGAGGAAAAAGCTTTGGCTGGAAGAGAATATCCGTTAGAGAGAACCAGAAATATTGGTATTATGGCTCATATCGATGCTGGTAAGACTACCACTACTGAGCGTATTCTGTATTATACTGGTGTTAACTATAAGATCGGTGATACTCATGAAGGTACTGCTACCATGGACTGGATGGCTCAGGAGCAGGAGAGAGGTATTACCATCACTTCTGCAGCGACAACCTGTCACTGGACTTTGCAGGAAAACTGCAAACCGAAACCAGGCGCTCTGGAGCATCGTATCAACATCATCGATACCCCAGGACACGTTGACTTCACGGTTGAGGTTGAGCGTTCCCTGCGTGTACTGGACGGCGCTGTAGGTGTATTCTGTGCTAAGGGTGGTGTAGAGCCGCAGTCTGAGAACGTATGGCGTCAGGCTGATACCTACAATGTACCGCGTATGGCATTCATCAACAAGATGGATATCCTGGGTGCAAACTTCTATGGCTGTGTAGAGCAGATCAAGACCAGACTTGGTAAGAATGCTATCTGTTTACAGCTTCCGATCGGCAAGGAAGATGATTTCAAGGGAATTATCGACCTGTTCGAGATGAAAGCATACATCTACAATGATGATAAGGGTGAGGACATCAGCATCCTTGATATCCCGGAGGATATGAAGGATGACGCTGAGCTTTACCACACCGAGCTGGTAGAGAAGATCTGCGAGCTGGATGACGATCTGATGATGGCATACCTTGAGGGTGAAGAGCCGTCTGTAGATGAATTAAAGAAAGTATTAAGAAAAGCAACCTGTGAGTGTCAGGCTATCCCGGTATGCTGTGGTACCGCATACAGAAATAAGGGTATTCAGAAGCTCCTGGATGCTATCATTGAGTTCATGCCGTCTCCGCTTGACATCCCGCCGATCAAGGGTGTTGACCTGGATGGCAACGAGACTGTAAGACATTCTTCCGACGAAGAGCCGTTCTCTGCTCTTGTATTCAAGATCATGACCGACCCGTTCGTAGGTAAGCTGGCTTACTTCCGTGTGTACTCAGGTGTTATGAACTCCGGTTCATACGTACTGAATGCAACAAAGGACAAAAAAGAGCGTGTTGGACGTATCCTTCAGATGCATGCCAACAAGCGTCACGAGCTGGAAAAGGTTTACTCCGGTGATATCGCAGCAGCGATCGGATTTAAGTTCTCCACCACAGGTGATACTATCTGTGATGAGCAGCATCCGGTAATCCTGGAGTCCATGGAGTTCCCGGAGCCGGTTATCGACATCGCTATCGAGCCGAAGACCAAAGCTGGTCAGGACAAGATGGGCGAGGCTCTTGCAAAACTGGCAGAGGAGGATCCGACCTTCCGTGCTTATACAAACAAAGAGACTGGTCAGACAATCATCGCTGGTATGGGCGAGCTCCATCTGGAGATTATCGTAGACCGTCTGCTTCGTGAGTTCCACGTTGAAGCTAACGTAGGTGCTCCGCAGGTAGCTTACAAAGAGACCTTCACAAAGGCTGTAGATGTAGACAGCAAGTATGCAAAACAGTCTGGTGGTCGTGGTCAGTACGGTCACTGTAAGGTACACTTCACTCCGATGGATCCGAACGGCGAAGAGACCTTCAAGTTTGAGTCCAGCGTTGTCGGCGGTGCTATCCCGAAAGAGTACATCCCGGCTGTAGGCGAAGGTATCGAAGAGGCTGCTAAGGCAGGTATCCTCGGCGGATTCCCGGTACTCGGCGTTCACGCTGATGTATACGATGGTTCTTACCATGAGGTCGACTCTTCTGAGATGGCTTTCCATATCGCAGGTTCCATGGCATTCAAGGATGCTATGCGTAAAGGTAACCCGGTACTGCTTGAGCCGATCATGAAGGTTGAGGTAACCATGCCGGAAGAGTATATGGGTGATATCATCGGTGATATCAACTCTCGTCGTGGTCGTATCGAGGGTATGGAAGACATCGGCGGCGGCAAGCTGGTTAAGGCTTATGTTCCGCTGGCAGAGATGTTCGGTTATTCTACCGACCTTCGTTCCAGAACTCAGGGACGTGGTAACTACTCCATGTTCTTTGAGAAATATGAGCCGGTTCCGAAGAGCGTTCAGGAGAAAGTTCTTGCTGGAAAAGCTGAGAAATAATTAAAAATGTAACTATATTGCCTTTTCCGGGCAGATAACTGCCCGGAAAAGCAATATTAGGCTTGAAAAAACGGCTCTAATCGAATATAATTAGAGTCAGCCTAACATAAATTGAGATACCCGTATTGGGTGTAAATTAAGGAGGACGTCTTAAAATGGCAAAAGCAAAGTTTGAAAGAACTAAACCGCATTGTAACATTGGTACTATCGGACACGTAGACCATGGTAAAACAACCCTGACAGCAGCTATCACAAAAGTTCTGGCTGCAAGAGTAGCTGGTAACACAGCTGAGAACTTCGAGGATATCGATAAAGCTCCGGAAGAGAGAGAGCGTGGTATTACTATCTCTACTGCACACGTTGAGTATCAGACAGAGAAGAGACATTACGCACACGTTGACTGCCCAGGACATGCTGACTACGTTAAGAACATGATCACTGGTGCTGCTCAGATGGATGGCGCTATTCTGGTTGTAGCTGCTACCGATGGTGTTATGGCTCAGACAAGAGAGCACATCCTGCTTTCCCGTCAGGTAGGCGTACCGTACATCGTAGTATTCATGAACAAGTGCGATATGGTAGACGATCCGGAGCTGCTTGAGCTGGTTGAGATGGAGATCAGAGACCTGCTGAACGAGTACGAGTTCCCGGGCGATGACACACCGATCATCCAGGGTTCTGCTCTGAAGGCTCTTGAAGATCCGAACGGCGAGTGGGGCGACAAGATCATGGAGCTTATGGACGCTGTAGATTCCTACATTCCGGATCCGGTACGTGCTACTGATAAGCCGTTCCTGATGCCAATCGAGGACGTATTCACTATCACAGGTCGTGGTACTGTTGCTACCGGCCGTGTTGAGCGTGGTACTCTGAAACTGAACGATGAGGTTGAGATCGTTGGTATTCACGAGGAGACTCGTAAGACTGTTGTAACTGGTATCGAGATGTTCCGTAAGCTGCTTGATCAGGCTGAGGCTGGTGATAACATCGGTGCTCTGCTTCGTGGTGTTCAGAGAACTGACATCCAGCGTGGTCAGTGTCTGGTTAAACCGGGCTCTGTAAAATGCCATAAGAAATTTACTGCTCAGGTTTACGTTCTGACAAAAGACGAGGGTGGTCGTCATACTCCGTTCTTCAACAACTATCGTCCGCAGTTCTACTTCAGAACCACTGACGTAACAGGCGTTTGTGAGTTACCGGCTGGTACCGAGATGTGTATGCCGGGCGACAACGTAGAGATGACTGTAGAGCTGATTCATCCGGTAGCTATGGAGCAGGGTCTTCGTTTCGCTATCCGTGAGGGTGGACGTACTGTTGGATCAGGACGTGTTGCTACTATCA
>NZ_CAKVZK010000052.1:0-11131 GCF_934835585.1 Clostridium sp. AF02-29
ACGTTTTCTTACGGCACTTTCGGTTCCAAAAGTGCCTACCCGTGTACAGTAACGAAATATCATTTTAGGTGTAAAAGTCAGCAGCCGGATGGCAGTTGAATTTTTATAGAAATTAGTAAGTCATAAAAACATTTCCGCCATAGGACGGAGAGCACACAGGAGGATGAAAGCTATGAGTAAGATTATTATTACTATCGTTGGACAGGACCGCGTCGGTATCGTTGCAAAAACGTGTAACTATCTGGCTGACCACAACATGAACATTCTTGACATCACGCAGACGATCCTGCAGGAATATTTCAACATGATGATGATCGTGGATATTTCCGGTTCCAAGACATCCTTTGATGATATGGCGCATGAGCTGGACAAGCTGGGACAGGAGATCGGCGTAAAGATTCTCTGTCAGAGAGAAGAGATTTTTACCAGTATGCACAGAATCTAAGCAAATATTTTCAGAAAGGACGTAAAACCAATGATTAACATGCAGGAAGTTCTGGAAACTAATAACATGATCGCGCATGAAAAACTGGATGTGCGGACGATCACGATGGGTATCAGCCTCTTAGACTGTGTGGACAGTGATCTGGCGAAGATGAATGAGAAGATCTACAATAAGATTACAACTTATGCGAAAGATCTTGTATCGACCGGCGATGCCATCGGACGTGAATTTGGTGTTCCGATCGTCAATAAACGTATCTCGGTTACTCCGATCGCGCTGGTAGGTGGAAGTGCCTGCAAGAAGAGCGAGGATTTTGTAGAGATTGCGAAAATACTTGATAAGGCAGCGAAAGAAGTGGGCGTCAACTTTATCGGAGGCTATTCCGCATTGGTTTCCAAGGGAATGACACCGGCGGAAGAGCTTCTGATCCGCTCGATCCCGCAGGCACTTGCCTGCACCGACCGTGTGTGCAGCTCCATCAATGTCGGTTCTACCAAGACAGGTCTTAATATGGATGCGGTCCGTCTGATGGGCGAGATGGTTGTGGCAACCGCAGAGGCAACAAAGGACAATGATTCCCTCGGCTGTGCGAAGCTGGTTGTATTCTGCAACGCGCCGGATGATAACCCGTTCATGGCAGGTGCATTCCATGGTGTGACTGAGGCGGATGCGATCATCAACGTTGGTGTCAGCGGTCCGGGAGTTGTAAAGACGGCTCTGGAAAAGGTACGTGGCGAGAACTTTGAGGTGCTGTGTGAGACGATCAAGAAGACGGCGTTCAAGATCACCCGTGTTGGACAGCTGGTAGCACAGGAGGCGTCCAAACGTCTGGGCGTTCCGTTTGGCATCATTGATCTGTCGCTGGCACCGACTCCGGCAGTCGGAGACAGTGTGGCGGAGATTCTGGAAGAGATCGGCTTAGAGCGCAGCGGTGCACCGGGTACAACAGCAGCGCTGGCAATGTTAAATGATCAGGTTAAGAAGGGCGGCATCATGGCGTCCTCCTATGTTGGCGGACTCAGCGGTGCGTTTATTCCGGTCAGCGAGGATCAGGGCATGATCGATGCAGTTTCTGAGGGTGCGCTTACGATTGAGAAGCTGGAAGCAATGACCTGTGTCTGCTCTGTAGGTCTTGATATGATTGCGATTCCAGGCGATACGAAAGCGACCACGATCGCCGGTATCATCGCGGACGAGGCGGCAATCGGCATGATCAACCAGAAGACAACGGCAGTCCGCCTGATTCCGGTCATCGGAAAAACAGTGGGCGATACGGCAGAGTTCGGCGGTCTGCTTGGCTATGCGCCGATCATTCCGGTCAACCGTTTCTCCTGCGACAACTTTGTTAAACGTACCGGACGTATCCCGGCACCAGTACACAGCTTTAAGAACTAATAGGAGTTTCATATGGATAAATCACAGGAACTGAGAGAGGTGCTTCTGCGGTATCTCGATGCCGATCTGGAGCGAATCATTTTCAGCAACCCGAGAACCCGTGAATCCTATCTGAAATTAACCGTGCGTCCTCTGCTTCTGCGGGGGGCGCTTGCTTTTCAGACGGAAGAATTTACGGAAAAACAGGCATTTCAGAAAAATCAGAACGCAGAAAAGACCGCCGAGTACCTGCTCGGAGAACTGGAAAACCGTTACCGCAATGCGGAGATCGCGTCGCTTCACGGGATTGTCAATATTCTGATCAGTAAGAAGGGGACGGTGACGATCAAAGAGAAGAAGGTGGGGGCTAAAAGGGCAGAGAATCGGACGGTACCGGCGTCAGCAGGTGATGTGCAGAAAGCTGGAAAGCAGATGCCGGCGAAGAGTCATGCAGATGTGAAAGAAAATTCGCTCGAAAAATCGGGTCAGAGTCAGTCAAGCCACGAAAACGGAAAGATGCAGAGAAGTGCTAAAATACAGGGAAATGGTAAACTGCAGAGCAATGCGAAACAGCAGAAAAATGCAGGAACAGGACTGTCGGCTGGCATGGATGCCGCAGCGTTTTCAGAACGTCTGGCTTCGTTATCCCATAACCGTACTAAAAAATACGTCCTTCAGGAAGGCGTCCCAGTCCCATTTCTGGTAGATCTCGGTGTCATGACGGCAGAAGGCAAAGTTGTGAAATCCCGCTACGACAAATTTCGCCAGATCAACCGTTTCCTGGAATTTATTGAGGATGTACTTCCGAATCTCGATCCGAACCGGACGAATACGATCATTGATTTTGGATGTGGAAAATCGTATCTGACCTTTGCGATGTATTATTATCTTCATGTTTTGAAGAAATATCCGATCCGTGTCATCGGTCTGGATCTGAAAAAAGATGTCATTGCGCTCTGCAACCGCCTGAGCAAGAAGTTTGGATTTGAGAACCTGACCTTCCTGCACGGCGACATCGCCGGATATGAGGGCGTCGATCAGGTCGATATGGTCGTGACGCTGCACGCCTGTGATACAGCGACCGATTATGCGCTGGCAAAAGCGGTCAAATGGGGCGCAAAAGTCATTCTTTCCGTTCCATGCTGTCAGCATGAGATTAACAAGCAGATTCAGAACGACCTTCTGTCGCCGGTTTTACAGTACGGCCTTCTGAAAGAACGTATGTCGGCGCTTCTGACCGACGGAATCCGTGGGCAGCTCCTCGAAATGTCCGGCTACCGGACGCAGATTCTCGAATTCATCGACATGGAACACACACCGAAAAACATCATGATCCGTGCGATCCGCCAGGGCAAGAAAGCAGACAGGGCGGCATTGGAGGCAATGATGAAGGAATTGCATGTGAAGCCGACGTTGTATGGGTTGTTAGTGGGGGAAGAGTAGAAGAACTGTGGCAGGTATAGTTGTATACGGAAGCGTATCCAAGCAATTTTAGAAAAGAAACGGGATAGAAAATGCATTTATCAGAAGAGCAAAGTAAATTTGTTGAAATTGCGCAAAAAGGCAAGAATATTCTTGTTGATGCATGTATTGGTAGCGGTAAAACCACAGCAATTCAGGCACTTTGTAAAGAACTTCCGCGAGATAAAAAGATATTATATTTGACATATAATAAGCTGCTGAAAATTGATGCAAAATCTAAAATACACGAAAAAAATGTTTTAGTAACAAATTATCATGGATTTGCCTATATGTCTTTGGTTCGTATGGGAGTTAAGGCCGGAATTTCAGATCTTATTCAAAAGTTTATTAATACAAGACCTAATATTGCTCCATATGATGTTTTGATTATTGATGAATATCAGGATATAGAGCTTGAGTTGGCGGAATTATTAAAGATGGTTAAAGACGCTAATCCTAAGATGCAGATAATTGCTGTTGGTGATATGCAACAAAAAATATATGATAAGACAACACTGAAAGTATCAGAATTTATTAATGAGTTTCTGAATGATTATGTCTTATTAGAATTTACTAGGTGTTTTCGATTGTCTTCGGAATTAGCGGCGCGTTTGGGACGCATTTGGAACAAGCCTATTATCGGTGTAAATAGTGAGTGCCGCGTAGAAAGAATGAACATAGATCAGGTGGTAGAGTTTTTGTCACAGCAAGAGCCAGAGGATCTTCTTTGCTTGGGATTACGAAATGGGGATTTGTCAAAAACACTTAACAGATTGGAAGAGGAATATCCTACAATTTATAACAAAACAACGGTATATGCAAGTATTTCAGATTCGGATTCTATGGGATCAACAGAACCTAAAAAAGACTCTGCAATATTTACAACATATGATAGCAGTAAGGGACTAGAAAGAAAAATTGAAATTTGTTTCAGAACTTACGCACGAGCATTTTATTCAGTGCGCAAGTTACGTTGTTGCGATGGGAATGAAGAAAGGAATACTCTGGAATACAAGAGATAACACTTTATATGAGATAACTGTGCCAAACAAAACACTTTTTATGGATGCTGTTACAAATGCGATAACAAAAGGTGCTATCAAGAAATACAATAAACCATTGAATAGAAGTATTCAATTGAATGAGCTAAAGATTGAACTTTCTAAAACGCTAAGAAAGGATGATTAAATGGATTATTTTGCTGTAATTGATACTGAGACAAACTGGAATAATGAAGTAATGTCCATAGGTGTTGTGATAGCAGAGAAGGATACATTCAAAAAGGTCGATGATCTATATTTTATATTTGATCCAGAGTATAAAATTGGCGGTATGTTTTCTATGGTGCTTCCGGTAAAAGGAGGAGAACATAAAGATATTCTATTTACACGTAAGATAGCTATGGAAAAATTTAAAGAAGCTTTTGAAAAATATAGTGTAAAAGATTTGTTTGCTTACAATGCTTCCTTTGATAAGAATTTGTTAAGCGAACTAGCATCCTATAGATGGTTTGATATTATGAAAATTGCTGCATATAGGCAGTATAACGACAAGATTCCTGCCAGTATAGAATGCTGCAAAACAGGAAAAATGAAGCGTAATTATGGTGTGGAACCTATGATGCAGTTGTTGTCTGGTAATCACAGATATACAGAAGTACATAATGCTTTATATGACGCGGCTGATGAACTTGAGATTATGCGGATGCTTGGAAAAACGCTAGAAGAGTATATTGTTGCGGAAATTTGATTGATATCAAAAGCTGGTATCTTAAACCGTTCACGACAATAGTAGGTAATTGTTTTGGGTATGGATTTACAGAGTGAAATGATACCGAATGTGGATGGCCTTGCTTATGTAGGCGGTGAATGGGATGCCAGCAAGTATGCGCCTTTCGACGTTGATAAGGATAAGATTATTCTGATTTGTAAAGCTGAACGGAAAGCTGACCACCTTGCAGGAACAGGATACGTAAATCAGAACCTACAAGGAAAAGATTCATTACCTTGTCGACCAGATGATCTCGATTGTTCTGGACGATGGCGTGAAAAAGAATTATGCAATTTTTCCGGATGTTTTGGCTAAAATAAAGTGGGAGGGCTTGCGTATGATGACGGCAAACCCGATTTTACTTCAGAAAAAATATGCCCGTGTCATTGAGTGCTTTGCCAAACAGCAGGGACTTTCACTGGATGCGGCATTGGGCTTATTTTATCATTCTGAAGTCTATCAGTTAATGCGTGACGGTGTTTCTGATATGCACTGCATGAGCGATCTGTATCTTGCGGAGGAATTAAGACTGGAATATCAGATGAAATAATAAAAAGGCTATGTACTGCGTAGCAAATTGAGAGCGAGGTGTTATGATGACCATAGAAGAAATTCTTGCAGGAGAATCGAAGAATGTAGAGTTCAAAGAGAACCTGCCGGAGAAAAGCATCAAATATATGAAGTCTGTGGTTGCCTTTGCAAATGGAACCGGAGGAAAAATCATTTTCGGAATTGCAGATAAGTCCAGGGAGATTGTCGGTTTTGACAAAGAAGATGTGTTCAAGAAAATGGATGCCATTGCCAATGCCGTATCAGACAGCTGTGAACCGGCAATTATCCCGGATATTACTTTACAGACGGTTGATCGTAAGACTGTCATTGTGGTAGAGATTTCTGAGGGCAGACAGCGCCCATATTATATCAAAGCTCTTGGCAGAGATGGCGGTGTATACGTCCGTGTTGCCGGAACTACCCGACTTGCTGATGACTATATGGTAAAGGAGCTGTTGTTTGAGGGCAGTAACCGCTACTACGATCAGGCTTTGTGTACGGGACTGAATATCACGGATGACGATATTGATGCTCTTTGCAAAGCAATGAAAGAACAGGCAGTCAAGAATGCCCATACTGAGGAGCAGAAAGCATCAATCAAAGATGTTGGCAGACAGCAGCTGCGTTCCTGGGGGGTTTTGATTGAGCGTGATGGAAAAGATTATCCGTCCAATGCCTTTGCTATTTTGACAGGCAACGGTGGACTTCATGTTGCAACGCAATGTGGCGTGTTCAAAGGTACAACGAAAGCGGTGTTTGTTGATCGTAGAGAATATACCGGTCCGCTTTGGGAGCAAATAGATGAAGCATTTCAGTTTGTCCTGAGAAATATTCATCTGGGTGCTACCATTGTAGGAATTTATCGGCAGGATATTTATGAGATTCCGCCGGATGCCATTCGTGAGTTGATCATCAATGCCATGGTACATCGTAGTTATCTGGATCATGGTACGATACAGGTTGCGGTGTATGACAACCGATTGGAAATCACTTCCCCAGGAAAATTGCCAATGGGACAAACCCTGGAAAGAATGAAAGAAGGATATTCCAAGATAAGAAACGAAGCGCTTGCTCATGCGTTTTCTTATATGAATTTAATCGAACATTGGGGAAGTGGTATTCCGAGAATTATTGATAAAGTAAAAGCTGCTGGACTCAGGGAACCGGAGTTTATTGGTGGCGAAGTGGATTTTCGTATCAATATTTATCGAGGTCAGCTCACCTCCAATGCTATTAGTGACGTCGAAAAAGTGCCGGATGCCGGTTCAAAAATGCCAGATAATGCAAAAAAAGTGCTGGATACTGATTCGAAAGTGCCGGATAGTACAAAAAAAGTGCCGGATGCTGGTTCAAAAATGCCGGATAATGAACAGGAACAAGAAATTTATAAGTATGTATTGCGAAATGGTTTCATTACAACCGCTAAGGCGGGAGAGCTTTTAGGAGTAAAACATCGTAGAGCAAGAGCCATTTTGCTGGGAATGGTTGAGAAGGCTTATTTGAGGAAAGAGGGGGCGGCACGAAGTACCATTTATATAAAGAATAAGGAAAAGGAATAATACGGCACACGGATGAACGTTTTCATCCGCAAAAACTATAACTTATAAAACCTCTTCGCAAACTCCAAAAACACCCCACCTTCCTCCGCCATATACTTAACCGGTGAATACACCAGATAGAGTTTCCGGAGAAAGGCAGCTTCCCCAAGCGGAAAGAGAAGCAGTTTTCCTTGCCGTGCGTCTGCCTGCACAGTTGCTTTTGAGAGAATGGAGATGCCCATTCCCAGCATGATACACTGCTTGAGGGCGGCGGCATCGTCCATCACGGCAATAACATTTAAATCATCGAGTGAAAGCCCTTTATTTTTCAGGAAATAAAGGGTTTCCTGTTTTGTGCCGGAATTATCTTCCCGGAGCAGAAACGGTTCTTTTAAGAGGGCATCCAGCGGTGATGGCATAGTCTGGTAAGCCTGATAATGTGGCGTGGCGGGGGCGGCGATCACAAGCTCATCGGAGGCAAAGGGGAGAAATTCGCAGGAGGTGTCCGAGGTAGTAGTTCCGACCAGACCGATGTCGCAGATGCCGTCATCCACCTTATGTACAACGTCCAGGCTGTCTGAGCAGGAGGCATAGACACGGATATCAGGATGAACTGCGTGATAAGCGCTTAAAAGTTCCGGCAGAAAATAAAGGGACGGAACGGAGGATGCGCCGATCCGAAGCTGCGGTTTCGTCTCGTTGGCGAGTTCCACGATTGCTTTCTGCTGCAGGGTCAGAATCTCTGTGGCATAGGAATATAATTTTGTCCCGGCAGGAGTCAGGGAGAGCGATTTGGTGGTGCGCTTTAAAAGCTGGGTGTGAAATTCCTCCTCCAGACTGCGGATGTGGGCGCTGACAGTCGGCTGTGAGATGTACAGTTTCTGGGCGGCAAGCGAAAAACTCTGATATTTGACGGTGTACACGAAAGCTTCTAATTGGCGGATGTCCATATATTTAAAATCCTTTCTATAGATAAAATCAATTTTTAATGATTCTGTGATAAAATCCAAAATTAAAATGAATAGTAGACAGGTGAAAACAATCTCTAAAGAAGAGTGTAGCTTTATTTATTGAAAATATCAATAAGTTTATAGCAAATATCAATATAAACGATTTTACCATAAAAATACAGGATGTTATACTTGTCTGCGGAAAGTATGGATAGATCCATGAAATGTACGCGCTTGAAATTTTTCTTGTTTGATTTTGTGAGATGATTTTTTTGCCAGATGCACTCAAATTTCTGATATGTATTGATGAAATGCGAGTGTGGTGCGTGAAATCACCCACAATGACGAGTGTGAGAAAAACTTTAAGAGTACATGAAATAAAAAAGGAGGCAGGTATGAAAGTATTTGACAAGACATGGAAGCTGGCAGTGGCAGGCGCGCTTGTGGGTGTGCTGGCAGCATTGCTGGCGTATTTTGGAAATCCGGCCAATATGGCGATCTGTATTGCGTGCTTCGTACGTGATACGGCGGGCGCGCTGAAACTTCACTCAGCAGCACCGGTTCAGTATTTCCGTCCGGAGATTGTAGGATTTGCAGTAGGAGCATTTGCAATCTCACTGGTGACGAACGAGTATAAGGCGACAGCAGGTTCTTCACCGATGATCCGCTTTGTTCTGGGTGCGATCATGGTAATCGGCGCGCTGGTATTCTTAGGGTGTCCGCTGCGTATGGTTCTGCGTATGGCAGCCGGTGACCTGAATGCGTATGTAGCGCTGGTTGGATTTGCAGGCGGTATTGCAACTGGTTCGTTCTTCCTGAAAAAGGGATTTTCGCTGGGCAGAGCGTATGAGACGCAGAAATCAAGCGGATATGTGCTTCCTTTTTATCATTGGAGCAGTAACAGGCGTATACGCAGCCAGCACGGAAGGACCGGGAAGCAAGCACGCACCGGTTCTGATTTCCCTGGTTGCGGCTCTCCTGATTGGTGCATTGGCACAGAAGAGCCGTATGTGTTTTGCAGGTAGCATCCGTGATGTGATTCTGATGAAAAACTTTGATCTGCTCAGCATTATCGGCGCACTGTTTGCAGTCATGCTGATTTTTAACCTTGCAACTGGCAATTTCCATTTGAGCTTTTCCGGTCAGCCGATCGCGCACTCCCAGCATCTCTGGAATATTCTGGGTATGTATGCCGTTGGATTTGCAGCCGTTCTGGCTGGCGGATGCCCGCTGCGTCAGATCATTCTGGCAGGGCAGGGCTCCTCGGACAGTGCGGTAACCTTTCTGGGAATGCTGTTAGGGGCGGCACTTGCACACAATTTTAACCTGGTTGGTGCGGCGGCAAAAGCGGCAACCGAGACAGAGGCAGCCGTTTTGGGTGGTCCGGCGATGCCGGGCAAAATTGCCGTAATTGTATGTATTGCCCTGTTATTCGTGATTGCAGCGGCAAATATGAAACGTAGAAAGAAATAAAGAAAAGAGGAAACGGAAAATGTCAGATTTTGTTGAGGTAGATGTGCGGGGACTCTCCTGTCCGGAACCGGTTTTGATGGTGATGGATGCGATGGATGAACATCCGGGAAAACAGATCCGTGTGCTTGGCGATGAGGCACACACCCGGACGAATATTGAGCGCACGTTGGAGTATCATGGAAAAGAGGGGCACACCGAGGTGCTGGAAAACGACTGTTTCACCATTACCTTTGAAGCGTGATGCTGCTCTGGAATATTAAATAGGTGGAAATGATGAGGCAGAAACGGGAATATCGGATTTTTACCTTTCACACGACGGCTGCGGCGATGGAGATGGAGGCATTCTGCCGGGAACAGGGAATCAGAGGGCGCCTGGTGCCTGTCCCACGCGAACTCTCAGCAGGCTGTGGAATTGCCTGGCGGATGGAACCGGCGGAATATGAACGGTTTCAGGGAGTGATTGCGGAGAGCCAGATTGAGATCGAGCAGAGCTGTGTGATGATGAATTAAACAAAATGTTATGTTAGAGCAGATATCATAGAAAAAGTATATAGGAAAAAGCGGCGGTATCGGCAGCAGCGAAACATTCAAAAAAGAATGGAGCGCTGACAGTGTGATACCGCTGCTTTTTGGTGTGTAAATCGAGGTCAGAATGAGGTCATTGAGGTCAGAAATCGAATCATGACCTCGATGACCTCATTTGTGACCTCGATGATCCCAATATTTTGAAATATTATTCTCCCGCCTTCGCCTCATCCAGCAGCCGTGCAATCTCCCCGCGCACCAGCGAGAATGCAACCTCATTCCGCCCGCTGTTGGTAACCACATCCGCATAGGCGCGGGTCGGTTCTACAAAGAGGGCATGCATCGGTTTGACGGTGGTCAGGTACTGATCGATGATGTTTTCGATATCGCGTCCGCGCTCTTTCGTGTCACGTAAGATTCGGCGGAGAATTCGCTCATCGGCATCGGCATCGACGAAAATGCGGATGTCGAGCAGATTGCGGAGTGCTTCGTCATAGAGAACGAGAATGCCCTCCAACAGGATAACCGGGCGCGGCTCGATGTGAATGGTCGCTTCGGCGCGGTTGTGGTTGGCGTAGTTGTAGGTTGGACAGTCGATTGCCTCCCAGTTTTTCAGTTTGTTGAGATGCTCAAGAAGCAGCTCCGTCTCAAATGCATCCGGGTGGTCGTAGTTCAGCTTTTTGCGCTGTTCAAATGGCATATCGTCGTGGGCGCGGTAGTAGTTGTCGTGGTAAAGCACGGTCACCTGATCACCAAATGCGTCTTTCAGGCGGTTTGTAAAAGTGGATTTTCCTGAACCGGTTCCTCCGGCAATTCCGATGATAATAGGTGATTTTCTATTCACTGTGTTTTCCTCCGTTTGTAAGTTTTATCTCAGTCGAGAAGAGTCCCACCTCTTTAGGTGGCGAGTAATAGCAAATTTGTCTCAGTGGGAGGTGGGTCTCCGACTGAGATAAACGTTCCGCGGGGATGCGCAGTGATTCTGTATGGAATATGTCAGCTTCGCTGACCAGAATCACGCGCCAAGTCTCACGGACGTTCGA
>NZ_CAKVZK010000053.1:0-10560 GCF_934835585.1 Clostridium sp. AF02-29
GGGTAGGCACTTTTGGAACCGAAAGTGCCGTAAGAAAACGTGGTGGCAGCAGGAAGAGAAAACAGGAGAGAACAATGATAGGAATTGCTCCACAGGAGTGGAAAACAGATCTTCCGGAGTTTTGTGAAAAAACGAGGGATTTTTATGCAGGAAAGATGGATAAGGGCTCATATAAGGGCTTTTCAGGACGTTACGGCAGTTATGCACAGAAAGGCGGCGCGGCGAGTATGCTGCGTCTGCGTATGACGGCAGGATGTGTGTCGAAGGAGAAGCTTGCATTTATCGCAAAGGCAATCCGTGCATATCAGGTAAATATGGTACATTTTACGACTTGTGAGAGCGTGCAGTTTCACAATCTGGATGAGAAATCAGTCTGTGAATTGATGGAGCAGGCACTCGATGCCGGGATCGTGACGATGGGCGGCGGCGGGGATTTTCCGCGAAATGTGATGTGTTCTCCGCTTTCCGGCGTGGAAGAGGGCGAATATTTCGACGTTATGCCGTGGGCGAAGGCGGCGGGAGAATATCTGATGACCTTTATCAATGCGGAAAAAATGCCGCGCAAGCTCAAGGTCTGTTTCTCTAATTCACCGGCGAATGTGACGCACGCGACCTACCGCGATCTGGGATTTGCGGCTTGTCCGGATGGAACGTTTGATGTGTACAGTGCAGGCGGTCTGGGAAACAATCCGCAGTTTGGCGTTAAAGTCGCCGAGGGCGTTGCGCCGGAGAAGATTCTTTATTACATTAAGGCGATGTGGCTGACATTCCGGGCATATGGCAATTACGAAAACCGCGGAAAAGCGCGTACCCGGTATATGCAGGAAGCGCTCGGCGGAGCGGAAAATTACCGGAAGGCGTATCAGGAGAAACTTCAGGAGGTACTGGCATCCGGGGAGCAGCTGGATCTTTCCCGCGAGGAAGTGATGGCAGCGGCAGGAATAAAAGAAAAGCAGAGCAAAACAGGCGATGGAAGCAGCGCGTCGGGAGAACGTGTGCTGGAGCAGAAACAGCCGGGACTTTATACGGTTATCTGGCATCCGATTGGCGGACAGCCGCGCCCGGAGACGCTGGCAGCCCTGGGAGAACTGATGCAGACGATTGACGGCACAGAGCTTCGCCTGGCACCGGATGAAACTGCGTACATCATTAATTTGACCGGAGCAGAAGCAGAGAAGATTCTGGAGGCGACGAAGGAGACGGCTCAGACAAAGTTTGAGACATCGGTAAGCTGTATCGGTGCGTCGATCTGTCAGGTTGGTGCACGCGATTCGCAGGCTCTGTTACAGGCGTGTGTAAAGGCGGTCGGGGAGGCACAGATCCCGGACGGCGCACTTCCGCAGATTCATATTTCCGGATGTCCGTCTTCCTGCGGTACCCACCAGACCGGACCGATGGGATTCCGCGGCGGCGTGCGGATGGCAGATGGCAAGGCACAGCCGGCATTTGTATTTTATCTGGGCGGAAATGAGGCACAGGGAAAAGAGACGATGGGACGTGAGCTTGGCACGATGTTTGAGAGCGAGATTCCGTCGTTCTTAGTCAAACTTGGAAAAGAGATTGCGGCAAGGGGGCTTGATTTTGAGAGCTACCGGACGCAGTACCCGGATGGGATTGAGAAGGTTGCAGCGGAATACTTAGCTTAGAAGAACCTATTTTGAGTTAAAGCATCGTTAAATCCGTGACAGACGTTATAAATTTGTCAAATGTCCGCGAGCAACGTACAAATGTATTTTTCTTGCGGAAAAATGTTGATTTTTTGTTTGTTTTGTTATAGGATAGACAAGAATTACAGCGGCAGAGTGAAAACGTGTTGCAGAGCAGGAGCTTCCTATCCAAACTCCATCCTGCCATGAGAAGCTGAAAAAGCCGCTGTCAGAAGAGGAGAAAAACGATGAACATGGAAAAGAAATTACGTGTAGGCGTTCTGGGAGCAACTGGTATGGTAGGTCAGCGTTTCATCACGCTTCTGGCAAATCATCCATGGTATGAGATTACTGCGCTGGCAGCAAGCCCGCGTTCTGCAGGAAAAACATATGAGGAGGCAGTCGGCGGACGCTGGAAAATGCAGACCCCGATGCCGGAGTGTGTGAAGAAGATGGCCGTTATGAACGTAAACGAGATTGAGAAGGTAGCATCCGAAGTTGATTTCGTGTTCAGCGCCGTAGATATGACAAAAGAAGAGATCCGTGCGATTGAAGATGCGTATGCAAAGACAGAAACACCGGTTGTTTCCAACAACAGCGCACACCGCTGGACACCGGATGTTCCGATGGTAGTGCCGGAGATCAATCCGGAGCACTTTAAGGTGATTGAGTTCCAGAAAAAACGTCTGGGAACCAAGAGAGGCTTCGTAGCGGTAAAACCGAACTGTTCCATCCAGAGCTATGCACCGGTTCTGACTGCATGGAAGGAATTTGAGCCATATGAGGTTGTAGCTACGACGTATCAGGCAATCTCCGGAGCTGGCAAGACGTTCAAAGACTGGCCGGAGATGGAAGGCAACATCATCCCGTACATCGGCGGTGAGGAGGAGAAGAGCGAGCAGGAGCCGCTTCGTCTCTGGGGAGAGATCAAGGACGGCGAGATCGTGAAGGCATCCGAGCCAGTGATCACCTGCCAGTGCATCCGTGTACCGGTTCTGGACGGACATACAGCAGCCGTATTTGTAAAGTTCAGAAAGAAACCAACCAAAGAGCAGCTGATCGAGAAGCTGGTTAATTTCAAAGGACTTCCGCAGGAACTGGAGCTTCCGAGCGCACCGAAGCAGTTCATTCAGTATCTGGAGGAGGATAATCGTCCGCAGGTACAGCTGGATGTCAACTATGAGAAGGGCATGGGCGTATCTGTTGGCCGTCTGAGAGAAGACAAAGTTTACGATTGGAAGTTTGTAGGTCTCTCCCACAACACACTGCGCGGCGCAGCCGGCGGTGCGGTACTGTGTGCAGAGCTTCTGACCGCACAGGGATATATCCAGGCGAAATAAAGAAATCTGTTCAGAGAATCCGTGAAATAGAAAATTAAAACTGATAAAAGTAAGAACTGCCGCCCAGTGGCGGAGAGGCTGTTTAAAAAACGATGGCTGACTCTGTCCGGAACGGCAGTTTTTGTTTGTGTCATAGGAAACTTCGTCCTAAGACACAAAAAATGCTCCGCGTGATGCGTCAAGGAACCTTCTTTTTTATCTGAAATGGAATCTTGGTAATTGTTCACAGGTGGGAATTTTCTGAACTGAAAATTCCGTAAGATACAGTTCTGGCTGCAGCTTTTGCCGATTTTGAATGTGAAGCATCGGCAAAAGCCTGTTACTGGGCACACATGTGTGAACAGTAACGAATCTTTAAATTTTTATAATGGGATTTGGAAAAAATGGGTGTGCATGAGGGGAAAAGTATTGTATACTTAATAAATCAGCTATTTATCTCAGTCGAAAAGACTCCAACCTCTTCAGGTGGTAAGTAATAGCAAATTTGTCTCAGTGGAAGCCTTGTCTCGGACTGAGATAAACGCTCCGCGAGGATGCACAGTGATTCTGATAGGAATATGTCAGCTTCGCTGACCAGAATCACGCGCCAAGTCTCACGGACGTTCGACTTGAAAAGTTAAATAGATTTATTCTGACATAAGTAAGCATAAAAAATGCGAAAAATATTTTTTGGATTCTAAAAATTAAGGGGGATTTGGCATGGTTGAGAAGACAATCTTTGGAACAATGGAAGATGGCAGAGAGGTCAGCCGTTATACATTGACGAATCAGAATGGAGTTTCTGCATCCTTTTTAGATCTGGGTGCAATCTGGTCCACGATGCTGGTGCCGGATCGGAACGGAGAGATGGCGGATGTCCTGCTGGGACATGAAACAGTAGCAGACTGCCTGGTAAGCGATGGGCATCTGGGCGAGGCTGTTGGACGAAATGCAAACCGGATTGGCGGCGCGGCGTTTACGTTAAATGATAAAAAATACGAATTGACGGCGAATGATGGTCCGAACAACCTGCACAGCGGCATGGATTTTTACCGGAACCGTATCTGGGCGGCAGAATATGAGACGGGCGTTAATCAGGTTTCGTTTACACTGGAAAGCCCGGACGGCGATCAGGGATATCCGGGAAATGCCTCGATCCGTGTGACCTACACGCTGACAGATGAAAATGAAGTAAAGATTCATTACGAGGGGACCTGCGATCAGGATACCATTTTTAATATGACAAACCACGCGTATTTCAATCTGGCAGGCCATGAGAGTGGTCCGGCGCTTTCGCAGATGGTTTACATTGACAGTGATGCGATCACGGCGGTAGACAAGGTGCTGATCCCGACCGGTGAGATCCGCAAGGTAATGGGGACTCCGATGGATTTCTCGGATTTCAAGCCGATCGGACGTGATATAGAAGCGGATTACGATCAGTTAAAACTGGGCGGCGGCTACGATCATAACTGGATTCTCAACCATGAGTCAGGCGTATTCAGTCTGGCGGCGGCTGCGATCGACGAGGAGAGCGGGCGCAAGATGGAGGTATACACCGATCTGCCGGGAGTTCAGTTCTACACGGGCAATTTCCTGGACGGACAGGTTCCGGGTAAGGGCGGCGTGAAGTATGCGAGACGCCAGGGATACTGCTTTGAGACTCAGTATTACCCGAACGCAGTCAACATGCCGGGATTTGCATCCCCGATCGTGAAAAAGGGCGGGAAATACGATACAACGACCAGTTATAAATTTATGACGGTTTAGATTTGTATTTGATTTGTGATTATTTTGACATAGGATAGAGATTGACATGAGTGAGACAAACAACAAGGGAGTAAAAGTGCTGGCATCTGCCAGCCTTTTATTTGTAACAATTATCTGGGGCAGCGCCTTCGTTGTGATGAAAAATTCGATGGACGCGATCACACCTACATACCTCTTGGCGTACCGGTTTACGATCGCGGCGCTTGGAATGGCGGCTCTTTTCTGGAAACAGATCCGGGGAATGTCGATGCAGGAGTTTAAATGTGGCGCACTGGCGGGATTGTTTCTATTTATTAGTTATTATTTTCAGACGTATGGGCTGAAATACACGACCGCGAGTAAAAATGCGTTTATTACGACGTTGTATGTGGTGATCGTGCCGTTTCTGGCATGGGCGGTTAATCATGTGCGCCCGAAGGCAAATAACCTGATCGCAGCGGGATTTGCTGTTGTGGGATTGGCGCTTTTATCGCTGAAAGGCGATCTGACGGTCAATTTTGGTGATTTCCTGACGCTGGTGTGCGGCATCTGCTTTGCGGTTCATATGATTTTTCTGGATCGCTTCACGGCATACTGCACTCCGATCCGCCTGACGGTCATGCAGATGGGAACAGCGGCGGCGTGTTCGTGGGTGCTGGGGCTTCTCACGGAAGGAGCGTTCCATCCGGAAGTATTTACACTGCCGGGAGTAGCAGTTTCGATGCTGTATCTGGGACTCGCATCCAGCATGCTCTGTTTTCTGCTTCAGACAGTGGGGCAGAAATATCTGAGCGCCAGCACATCCTCGATTCTACTGTCGTTTGAATCGGTGTTTGGACTCCTGTTCTCTGTCTGGCTGCTGCATGAGGAGCTGACGTTGCGGATGCTAATTGGCTGTGCGCTGATGTTTGCGGCGGCGATTCTGGCGGAGTGGACGCCGAAGAGGAAAAGTAATTAGAGGAAATTAGGTTATTGGGCACGTATGCGTGAACAGTGACGAAATTAGTAAGATAGGAGCAGAACAACGTGGCAAAATCGTTATTTATAGCCGAGAAACCGAGCGTGGCGCGTGAGTTCGCAAATGCACTCAAGGTAAATGGGCGCTCGGCGGATGGCTATATTGAATCGGAAAATGCGGTTGTGACCTGGTGTGTTGGACATCTGGTCACGATGAGCTATCCGGAAGTATATGATATGAAATATAAGCGCTGGAGTCTGGAGACACTTCCATTTCTCCCGAAAGAATGGAAATATCAGGTTATCGACAGCGTGAAGAAACAGTTTGGAATCGTGAGCGGTCTCTTAAACCGGGCGGATGTAGATACAATCTACGTCTGTACCGACTCGGGACGGGAGGGAGAATATATCTACCGCCTCGTCGCGCAGATGGCTGGCGTGCAGGGCAAGAAACAGAAGCGCGTCTGGATCGATTCACAGACGGAGGAAGAGATTCTGCGCGGCATCCGCGAAGCGAAGGATCTGTCCGAATACGATCATCTGGCGGATTCGGCATATCTGCGGGCAAAAGAAGATTATCTGATGGGAATTAACTTTTCCCGCGCACTGACGTTGAAATATGGACCATCTGTTTCTAACTATATGCGAAGTTCTGACCGGACCGTGATCTCAGTCGGACGCGTCATGACCTGTGTCCTCGGCATGGTAGTCCGCCGGGAGCGGGAAATACGGGAATTTGTCAAAACGCCATTTTACCGCGTGATCGGTACATTTGGACCGGCAGGTATCTCGATTGACGGCGAATGGCGGGCGGTGGAAGGAAGCCGTTACTATGGAACGCCGTGTCTGTATAAGGAAAATGGTTTTAAGGAGCGAAAGGACGCGGAGGCGCTGATTGCATGGCTGTGGGAACGCGAGAATGGAAGCGAAAATTCGGGAGTCATGCAGTCAGAAGTCAGCGACGCAGAAAAAGCGGACGCGGGTTTAATGGGCGTATATAATACTTCGCAGGGAACCATTTTAAAAGTGGAAAAGAAAAAGGAAACCAAAAATCCACCTCTTCTCTATAACCTGGCGGAGCTCCAGAATGATTGTTCTAAAATGTTTAAAATCAGCCCGGATCAGACCCTGAAAGTGGTGCAGGAGCTGTACGAGCGAAAGCTGGTTACCTATCCGCGAACGGACGCGCGTGTGCTTTCAACGGCGGTGGCGAAGGAGATCAGCAAAAATATCGGCGGTCTGACGCATTATGAGCCGCTGGCGGCATTTGCATCGGAGGCGATGCAGGCAGGGCTGTGGAAGAACATAGCAAAAACGCGTTATGTCAATGATAAGCAGATTACCGATCACTACGCAATCATACCGACCGGACAGGGACTCGGCGCGCTGCGAAGTCTCCCGGAGTTGAACCGCAAGATTTACCAGGTGATTGTGCGCCGTTTCTTAAGCATCTTTTATCCGGCGGCGGTTTACCAGAAATATGCGGTTGAGATTGAGGTAAAAGGTGAACATTTCTTTGCCGGTTTCAAGGTATTGAAAGAAGCGGGATATCTCAAGGTGGCGGAAATTCCGAAAAAGAAAAAGGACACTGCCGGAGAAAGTGTCGGCAGAACGAACCGCCTTGAATCAGGTATAGATGGAAATGATGCGGAAAATCCGGCAAGAGAAGCAGATGGAACAGACAGCAGCCAGCCCAAGGTAATTGACGCGTCCCACCCAGAGTTTATCCAGATGCTGGAACAGCTCAAAAAGGGGATGAAAGTGTCACTGGATGATTTGCAGATCAAAGAGGGCGAGACATCTCCGCCGAAGCGTTATTCCTCCGGTTCGATGATTCTGGCGATGGAAAATGCCGGTCAGCTTATCGAAGACGAAGAGCTGCGCGCCCAGATCAAGGGCAGCGGCATCGGAACGAGTGCAACCCGCGCGGAGATCTTGAAAAAGTTGTTCAACATCAAATACATGGCGCTCAACGAAAAAACGCAGGTCATCACGCCGACCTATCTGGGAGAGCTGATTTATGAGGTCGTACACACATCCATGAAGCAGCTTCTCAACCCGGAGCTGACGGCAAGCTGGGAAAAAGGTCTGACCTATGTGGCAGAGGGAAGCATCACACCGGATGAATATATGCAGAAATTAGAGCGCTTCGTTATCGGACGCACCTACAATGCGGTTCATATGGGAAATACATATGGGCTGCGGCCGGCATTTGATGCGGTTGCTGTGTTCTACCAGAATGCAGGGAAAGAGAAGAAATTGAATTTCAAGAAAGGCAATGATCATGAAAAAAGAAGAAATGAAAATCACAGAATTATATGATTTAACCCATACGCTGGCTTCAGATTATCTGAAACAGTTTACCTACCCGTGGGAGGCGCTGGCAGATCTCAGTGATTTTATCATCGAATTGGGAAATAGTTTGGATCCGGAAGAATATGAGAAACGTGGTGAAAACATCTGGGTTCACAAGACAGCGAAGGTATTTGACAGCGCCTATCTGCACGGGCCGGTCATCGTCGGCAAAGACGCCGAGGTGCGCCACTGTGCATTCATCCGCGGCAGCGCCCTGATCGGAGAAGGTGCAGTAGTCGGAAACTCTACCGAGCTTAAAAACGTCATACTGTTCGATAAAGTACAGGTACCGCATTATAATTACGTCGGAGACTCCATCTTAGGCTATAAATCCCACATGGGTGCCGGTTCCATCACCTCCAACGTAAAATCCGATAAACTTCTGGTGGAAATCCACGCCGAAGACGGCAAGATCAAAACCGGACGCAAAAAAATCGGCGCCATGCTCGGTGACAACGTAGAAGTAGGCTGCGGCTCTATCCTAAACCCAGGCAGCATCATCGGACGCGGTACCAACATCTATCCGCTTTCCAGCGTGCGCGGCGGGGTAGATGCAAACTCTATCTATAAGAAGCAGGGAGAAGTTGCTAAAAAAGAATAGCCCTGTTTTGCGTCCGAATCACAAATATCTATTTTCACCGGTTCTCTACACTAAATGAAACACATCCACCAGCAAAATCTCCGCCAGTCCATAATAAGTCACAACCGCTACCAGATCATTCACCGTCGTGATAAGCGGACCAGACGCAACTGCCGGGTCAACCTTCAGCTTGTGAAACAGCATCGGCACCAGTACGCCGACCAGGCTGGAGATCACCATCGCGGTCAGAAGAGAGATGCCGACACAGCCGGAAAGTGCAAAAGAGAAGAAAAGACTCTTCTGCTTCATAATATGGATGAAAATGCCGATCACGACGAACGAAGCCGAGCCGAGCAGCAGTCCATTTAAAAATCCGATTCGCATTTCCTTGAATACAAACCCCAGCTTCTGCATCGCGGAGATGTCCTCATCCATCAGGACACGGATGGTGACAGCCAGCGACTGGGTGCCGACATTGCCTGCCATGTCGAGGATCATCGACTGGAAGCAGATAAGAAGTGCGATACGGTCAACGATCGGCTCGAAAATGCCGACTACTGAGGAAACCCCCATGCCGAGGAAGAGCAGCAGCACCAGCCACGGGAGACGTTTTTTCAAACTCTGCAACAGTGGTTCGTGCAGATCCTCTTCCGAAGTAAGACCTGCCAGCTTTGCGTAGTCATCACCCATCTCGTCGTCGATCGCCTCGGCGATGTCCTCGTAAGTGATGGCACCGATGATCCTATGGTTCCGATCGAGTACTGGGATAGAATCCTCGCTGTAATCGATCAGCTCTTCCATACAATCCGAAGATTTCTCATCCGCGTACACATACGGATAGGAGGTACTGATAATGTCCTCCAGCTTCATGTACTCACGGGCAGTGATTAAATCTTTCAGCTCGATCGCACCGAAATAGCGTCCATTTTCGTCTTCGACGTAGATGGTGTCGATGTTGTCGTTGTCCTCCGCCTGGGAGATCAGATGGCGCATTGCCTGCTTGATCGTACAGTTATTGGGAATGACGATGTAGTTGGTCGTCATCCGGCTACCGATCTGTTCCTCATCGTAGGAAAAGATCAGGTGGATATCATCCTTAGATTCCTGATCCATGCGCGCGATCAGGGCTTCTTTTTCCTCCGAATCTAAATTTTCGAGGATATCGACCGCCTCATCGGCATCCATCTCTGCCAGAACGGCTGCCGCCCGGTCAAGTCCCAGCTCATGCAGATAAGGCGCCGGTTCATCGAGATAGGTGAAAATCTCTGCCGTCATTTCCAGAGAGAGAATATTGTAGAGGCGTTTCCGGGTCGCAGTGTCCAGTGTTTCCAGAACCTCGGCAATATCGTTTGCATGGTAATTGTCGAGGTCATCCCGGATCACGCTTGCCGGTTTTCCGCTGCGGATGATCGCGCGGATATTTTCTTCAAAATTAGCATTATGCTCTGCGGTTGCGGCGATCGGAGCCGTTTCCGGGGAGCTTGTTTTCTTTTCGTCCATTTCTGGAGTCTGATTCATATTTGGTTCCCTCGCTTTCTGTCGTTCTATTTAATGCCGTTTGGGACGTACAGGGCGAGCAGTGCGGGGATAAAAAAATCCACCGCCAGTCGGGAACAGGATGAAATGCCGCAGATGGCAGTTTCAAACCCGCGCCAGGGCGATGGACAAATATATATGAAAACCAATCGTGCCGGGAAACGTTCAGCACTGAATCACCAGCCTGTTAAAGCAGGCGGAACTGTGCTGCCAGACAGCCCGATTCACACTCAAAAAGACCCTGCGGCAGACCAACAGTCTGGTACGCATGGTTGGAATTCATAGTTTGATTTTGCCCATCGCGACGACTTCGCCCGTTGCTGTCACAACTGTCCATGTGGTTCTCCTTTCTGAATTTTTAAAAATTAGGCGTTTGCGAAACGCCACAAGCCGCATAAATACGGCATTTTTTGTTACC
>NZ_CAKVZK010000054.1:0-9790 GCF_934835585.1 Clostridium sp. AF02-29
ATTCATCTCACCACCTAGAGAGGATGGGAGAATTCTTGCAAAGTGTTGTTAAAAATTCAAAGTTTGACATAAGCTCCCCCCTATTTGGAAGTATTCTTCTTTTTCTTTGGCGCTGTCAGCTCATAGCTTAACGCAAGTAAATTTTTAATCGGCTCATCCAGCCCCGCATCCCCCAGCAGAACACTGATCCACTTCTCCTTGTTCATATGGTATGCCGGAAAATATCCTTTCTGCCCCCGCAAAGAACCTATCAGCATCGGATCACTCTTTAGATTTATAACATCTATGATATTATCATCCTCCAGCCCCAGCTTACTCCCTGCAACACTCAAAATCACGCCATACCATTTATTATTATCCGCCCGACGCAGCACTGCGTTCGAATCCTTCCACGGATATTCCGCTTCCGTGCCATATTCCTGTTTTACCCATTGAAATAATTCTTCTCTTGTCATTTTGGTGAAACGCCTCACTTTCGGTTTCAATGTAGAATATATTTGTTATTTGCAATGCTTTTGTTTGTATAAATATGTTTTTATAGTGCATTATGATATTCTGTTTCAGCGACAATTTATCCTTTTACAAAAGCCACCCCAAAAGCTCTCTCTCGAACACCGCCAACGCCCGCTTCACATACTCCCTCCGCGCCGTTTCATCCACAAGTGAAACCGCACACGGATTCATCTGCTTAAAATCCGGCACTTCTGCCTCTTCGCAGTGGCGTTTTCCGTTCGGATAACACCAGGCAAACCACCAGTCCTCCGGCAGAATTATTTCCTTTTTGAGATATCTGGATGCCTCCTGCTTAAGCCCATCGGTTATATCATCTACCTGATAACCATTTGAAAAGCCATCCTTGGAGCTGGCTTCTTTATCAAACAGGCAGAATCCCGCAAACAAATTGTGTTCTACTTCAATTCGAAACCAGAGTTCCAGACCCGCTTTTTGAAATTTTGCCTTTTTTACCACATAATTCAATCCAGGATAGGTGCTGTAACAATCATAAAATTTATCATGCTGTGAATCCTGATAGGAATAATATCCACTATCCTTTTCTAATTTCAAACCATATTTTTCTAAAATCGGCTGCATCTGCTGCTGAAATTCTTCAAACACCTGGCGAATCAGCCGCACCTTTGCCTTTTTCATTGATTTTTCAATCTCAATTCCGGCAAGAAATTTTTCCGGCGATTCGTACAATGCCTCAATCACTTTATCTGCCACTTTCTTCTCTCTTTCATCCGCTATGCTATGTACCGCATCCAAATATTGCTCCATCACTGCCCGAAATGGCTCTTTTAAATTTTGCAATTCACCTTCCAGCCACCGATAGATATCTTCTGCCCATGAAATACACTGGATTTGCCCTAATGGTAATAAATTTCCTCCGCCTTTCTTCTTCCGACTGTACTCAGATGGCGGAGTTCCAAAACGGGTTAGATATATCAATCGGGAATTTTGTGCCATCTCAAAGTAATCCGAACACTGTCCTTCCTGTTCCCCCGCATAGATTTTTACCTCGATCGGAATCTGATACTCCGCATTCCGTATGAAAATATCAATTCTTCTCTCTTTATCGATCGGGTACTCTTTGACTACCTCCGTATGCAATAGCAATGTATTGCTTACCAGATCCATTTTCAACACATCTCGGATAAACGATTTCAGAAACCGGATTCCGCAGCCATGCATTCCCTCCGGGTTCAGCAGATTGGTCAAAAAACGGCACATGATCACTTCACGGCTCTGTATCTCTAATACATCAAAAATGTTATAGGCTGATAATTTCTTATGAAATGGTATGTTTTTACAGTTTGTATGAATTTGCGATAGTAAATCTCTATATGTTTCCATTTTTCATTCTCTGGCGATTCCCGTTTGTCTCACTTTTCATTTATAAAACGATTTCTTTTTATCTATCATACCATAAAAAACACGGTTCTCACAGACTCCATCCAAGGCATCCCTCCAACTTTCTTCACACCAAATCATACCTTATCCTGAATTATTCCCTCTTCAAAAATCAATGACAATTACGAAAAAATCGTCCTTTCCTTGAATCCCGAAATGGACTCTTCCTATGATGGCATAAATCTAAGAATTTAATTGACTGGCTGATTTCAGAATAAACTTGAAAAAGAATGTGCCTTTTTGTGTAATAGAGAATTCCAAGGAATTTCCTATTACACAAAAATAGCGGCGGTCTGCACTCATCATGCAGGACCGCCGCTGAAATTGATTCTATAAAGTTACTTTCTCATAATGATCTCATCACGTCCCGGACCATTGGATACCATGGTTACCGGTACGCCAAGCTCTGCCTCGATCGTCTCGATGTAGTTGCGGCACTCTGCCGGGAGATCTTCGTATTTCTTGATTCCGCGGATATCACATTTCCAGCCCGGAAGTTTCTTCAGAACCGGTTTTGCCTTCTCCAGTTTGTAGGTTACCGGGAAGTCTTTCACTACTTCGCCGTCGATCTCATAGCCTACACAGATCGGGATCTCATCCAGATATCCCAGAACATCCAGAACAGTCAGAGCCACTTCGGTTGCACCCTGAATGCGGCAGCCGTAACGGCTTGCTACTGCGTCGAACCAGCCTACACGTCTCGGACGTCCGGTGGTTGCACCGAACTCACCCTTATCACCGCCACGACGACGAAGCTCATCTGCCTCATCACCGAAGATCTCGCTGACAAATGCACCTGCACCGACTGCACTGGAGTATGCCTTTACAACGGTTGTGATCTCTTTAATCTCGTACGGCGGAATGCCTGCGCCAATAGCGCCGTAAGCTGCCAGAGTCGAAGAAGAAGTAACCATCGGGTAAATACCGTGATCCGGGTCTTTCAGGGAACCTAACTGACCCTCAAGAAGGATGTTTTTGCCCTCTTTGATCGCGTCATGCAGATATGCAGATACATCGCATACATACGGCTCTACCATCTTCTTGTATTCCATCAGCTCTGCCAGAACCTCATCCGGGTTCAGCAGCGGTTTGTGGTACAGATGCTCTAACAGGACATTCTTTGTCTCGCAGACACGCTGTACTTTATCTTTCAGAGCTGCCTCGTCCTCGAACAGTTCGCTGACCTGGAAACCGATCTTCGCGTATTTGTCAGAGTAGAACGGCGCGATACCGGACTTGGTAGAACCGAAGGACTTGCCGCCCAGACGCTCTTCCTCATACGTATCAAACAGAACATGGTACGGCATCAGGATCTGTGCGCGATCCGATACCAGAATATGTGGCATCGGAACCCCCTGAGATACCAGGCTTTCCAGCTCTTTTACCAGAAACGGGATGTTTAATGCCACACCATTGCCGATGATGCTGGTTGTGTGTCCGTAAAATACACCGGACGGCAGAAGGTGAAGTGCGAAACGGCCATAATTATTGATAATCGTATGACCTGCGTTGCTTCCTCCCTGAAAACGGATAATGATGTCGGATTCCTTAGCAAGCATATCGGTAATCTTACCCTTGCCTTCGTCTCCCCAGTTAGCTCCTACTATTGCTCGTACCATGAATTTTCCTCCCTCAGAAGAATATAAATACTTTTCGGCATGATCGAAAAACGATCATGCCCTCTTACTGTATAATCATACACAACTTTTCTATATAAGTAAAATCAATATTATTTATAAGCTGCATAATTAGCACTTATACTATTGATGCTCACACATATGCCAGGCAATATGATCTGAAAAACCTCTACTTTGCAGCTCCTATTTTTCTCATGTGGTTACCTTCGCCAGCTGATTAAAAAGCTTCGCAGCCGCCGGGGACATCCAGGCTTTCTCAGCTGCCACCAGACAAAACTCACGGGATGGCATCTCTTCGTCAAATTCCAGTGCAAAAACCTCACCATTCCCAAGGGCCTCCGATGCAAAATCCGACATCAGACAGCCGATTCCCAGATTCCGCTTAACAAACTGGACAATCATCTCACTGGTGGCCAGTTCAAACTCCGGCTCCAGCCGAACCCCGCGCTTTGCCAGAAACTCATCCATAAAGCGGCGCGTACTGGTATTGCGCTCCAGGAAGATGCAGGGGCAGTTCAACAGCTCTTTATATGAAAGTTTTCTGCCCTTTAACTGGGCTGCGTATTTGGGTCCGGCTATAAACACATTGCGGATCTCCTGAACCGGAAGACTCTTTACCGCCTGCTTGGTCTCAAAAGGTGTGCTGACAATACCGAAATCAATGTGTCCCTGATAGAGTGCTTCAAGGGTCTCGGGCGTCGGACCGTTTGAAACCGTCACCTTGATATTCGGATACTGCTCATGAAATTGTTCCAGATATGGAAGCAGATAAAACTGAAGTGTCATATCGCTCGCGCCAATGCGGATCTCGCCCGTTTCCAGGTCCTTCATGCGCCGCAGCATCGTCTCCCCGTCCTGTATCGCATCAATTCCCCGTCTGACATACGACAGAAGCAATTCTCCCTCGCTCGTCAGCTTCACGCCGCGCGATGTCCGCAAAAAAAGGCGGCAGCCAAGCGCGGTCTCCAGTTGTCGGACCGCCTGGCTGACCGCCGGCTGGGAAATGCAGAGTGCCTCTGCGGCCGCCGTGATGCCGCCGCATTCGCACACGCTGCAGAATACCCGGTAATACTCCAGATTCACACTTCCATGTAAATCCTGTTTAGACATTGATCTCTGCTTTCACGCCCAGATCTTCTTTATTTGCATCCAGAATCGGCTGGATTACCTCTGCCAAGAACTCATCTACCTGCTCTTTTGCACGGCCGATGTAGCGCTCCGGTTTCATCGCTGCTTTCAGGTCATCTAAGGACAGATTGAACGCCGGATCCGCTGCAATCAGCTCGAGAAGGTTGTTATCCAAACCTTTCTCTTTCACATTCTTTCCAGCTTCCATCGACAGAGTACGGATCTTCTCATGCAGTTCCTGACGGTCACCGCCTGCCTTTACTGCATCCATCATGATATTCTCGGTTGCCATGAACGGAAGCTCTGCCATCATGTGTTTCTCGATAACCTTCGGATATACAACCAGACCGTCAACGACATTCAGGTACAGATCCAGAATACCATCAATTGCAAGGAAGCCTTCCGGAACACTCAGACGCTTGTTCGCAGAATCATCCAATGTACGCTCAAACCACTGGGTAGATGCAACCAGCATCGGGTTCATCACGTCTGCCATCACGTAATTAGCCAGGGAAGCCATACGCTCGCTTCTCATAGGATTTCTCTTATATGCCATAGCGGAGGAACCGATCTGATTCTTCTCGAAAGGCTCTTCTACTTCTTTCAGATGCTGAAGAAGACGGATATCGTTGGAGAATTTATGGGCACTCTGTGCAATACCGGCAAGAACATTTAATACACGTGTATCCTGCTTACGGGAATAGGTCTGTCCGGATACCGGATAGCAGCCATCAAAGCCCATCTTCTCCGCGATCATCTGATCTATCTTGCGGCACTTTGCATGATCCCCATCAAAGAGCTCCAGGAAGCTTGCCTGTGTACCGGTTGTTCCCTTGGAGCCAAGGAGACGTAAGGATCCAAGCACATAATCCAGATCATCCAGATCCTGCTTGAGCTCCATCATCCACAGAGTTGCACGCTTGCCGACGGTGGTCGGCTGTGCCGGCTGGAAATGAGTAAACGCCAGGGTCGGCTGTGCTTTATATTTATCAGCAAATTTAGCCAGCTCATCCAGAACACTGATCAGTTTCTTACGTACCAGCTTCAGGGCTTCTGTCATAATGATGATATCGGTGTTGTCTCCTACGTAGCAGGAAGTTGCACCCAGATGGATGATTCCTTTTGCTGTCGGGCACTGTACGCCGTACGCATACACATGGGACATAACATCGTGGCGCACCAGTTTCTCACGCTCTTTAGCAACATCAAAATTGATTTCATCCTTATGTGCTTTCAATTCATCGATCTGCTCCTGCGTAATCGGAAGGCCAAGCTCCTTCTCCGTCTCTGCCAGCGCAATCCAGAGTCTTCTCCAGGTGCGGAACTTCTTGTCCGGAGAAAAAATATACTGCATCTCCTTGCTTGCATAGCGCTCGGAAAGAGGGCTTACATATCTGTCGTACATGGCTAATTTACCTCGCTTTCTTTTTTCAGGGTATGGAAAATAGTCTCTTTCGCAGTCATTTGAAGGCGTCACCGACACATTTTCTCAATATCCTACCTGCAAATTATAATACAGGCACTTTTCAAAATCAATCACTTTTCGCTGTTCCGGCTGCAGCTCTTTCGTTCTTGGTTACTGTTCACGCATACATGCCCAGTGACGGAATTTGCCACAGTAACCGTTCCTGCTCTTCCATTCATCCTTCATGCCCGGCCAAACGTTTTTCCTGCCGCAAACAGTCACTCTCCTTCTGATTCCACCCGTTCGTGCAGGATTTCCAGCTCTCCGGTCTTCAGATGCAGACGGATTTTCGTGGAAGTTCCCGTTTTTTCTGTTGCTCCGTATGTTTCCCCGGCATTTTTCCGTTCAACTGTTCTCTTCTCCTGCCGGTCTGCTGGCGCTTCCTCCGCCCCATTCTCTGCTCTTTCCCCCTCCGGCAGCTCATACTCGATCACATCCATCTCTCGGATCGACCAGATCCGTTCCCGCATCTTCCATATACTCGCCAGGTACATGGATACAGCCAGTGCAAGTCCATACAGAAAATACCTCTGCCTCCGCTTCCTCCGCCAGCGAACGCGTTTCAGATAGCGGCGAATCTTCCGTTTTTGATATTTAAGCAGCTTTCTGCTTTGCGGCATTAATTTTTGTGCATTTCTATGTTTCTCTGACATCTGCATTCCTCCCGCAGGTGCCTCTCCATTTTTACTATAACAAATAGAAAAAAATCTGTAAAGATGATGCGGCTCACAGGCAGGGCTTTTCCGAACTGAAAGTTGTGGTTTTCAGGCAGTTTATTTTTTCTCATGATACGCTTTTTCTGTATTCACACTCCAGATATGCTCTTTATCCGTACTTCCCGCCAGAAGGAGATCCACTGCACAAAATGCTGTCATCATCGAATGATCCATGTTATTGTAGCGATGCTGTCCATTCCGTCCGATACAGAACAGATTTTCGATTTTATTCAACCATGCAGTCAATTCACCCATCCGGTCATAGGTGCCAAAATAAGCTGGGTATGCTTTCTTTACTTTCTCGATATGAAAATCAAGAATTTCCAGAAAACCAAATCTATAATTTATCACATAAGCCGTCAAAAGCACCCCCAGAAAGCCAGCGCTGATCGCCCAGTCTCTCTTTTTTTCTTTCATGACAACACCCAACCTTCCAGCCATTCCAGCCACTGCTCGGCAAATTCCTGTTTTACCGGATATCCAGACAGCACCGGATAGAAAAGAAGGAACGCGCCGATCACTGCTGCCAGATACAGCAACGCTGCTTTCCTGGTTCGTTTCGGATCTCTTTCCCAGAAAAAACGCAGACAATTTCCCAGCATTAAAATCTGTATCATACTGCACGCAAAATACTGATAGATAAACACGGTTCTGTGGATAAATAACCACGGAAACAGCATGGAAGCATAAGATATGCACAGATATCCCGCTATTTTATCCTGTCGAATCTGCCACAGGTATATATTATAAAATAGCGCCGGAATTGCCGACCACCAGATTACCGGGTTTCCAAAAGTTGAAACCACACTGATTTTACCGGACTTAAGCGACGTGTATGCATCCAGAAGCGGTCGTTTAATCCAGGCCCACTCATACCATTCAGAGGCATATGGATGTTCAAACACCGTTTCCTCGTGGTAATGAAGCATAAGCTGCTGATTTTCCCACATAGTCTGGAAAACATTTCCATTTCCCATACCATTTCCATAAGAAAGATAGGATGCAACGTAAATCACTGCCGGAATCAAAATGTATGCAGCGATACAGATGACAGACAGCCCCGCCAGGTAACTTATCGCCGCCTGTCCAGACATTCCCTTTCTGGTCCGTGCCGCAGCTGTCCCATATTCCTGGAACAAAAATGTAAAAAAGAGGACTGCAATCCCCGCGCAGGCATATACCCCTGTCCACTTCGATGCCATCGCCGCTCCAGCTGCCATGCCATTTAAAATCATCAGACACACCGTTTTCCAGCTGCATCCCATTTTCAGGTCATCCAGCACCAGATACATCAGATAAAAGGTAAGCAGGATAAAAAACCCCACTATCACATCAATGGTTCCGATTCTTGACAATGTAAAATGCATGAAATCAAAGACTATCAACAGTGCTGCAAATGAGGCAATCCATGTACTCCGGCTGATTTTCCGCATAAACGCATAGCTGACCGGCACCATCAGGATGCCAAACAGAGCGCATACACACCGCCATCCAAACGGCGTCATTCCAAATACGCGGATTCCCAGACTCATCCACCATTTTCCAAGCGGTGGGTGCGTTGTCTCATAAATTGTACGCCCTTCTACTATCTCATTTGCCGTTCTGGCATAGTAAACCTCATCAAACATACTTTGGTATTCATAGGTTGTATCCGCCGGAAACAATTCTTGCTCATCAAATGCCTCTGGATAATCATCTGCATTGGATGGAAGGATCGGATTTCCATCCGGATCCAGAAGAACGATTTCCAGAACCTCTGCACTCTCATCCATCGACACGATCCCTAGTTCGTAAGTGCGGTAATGAATTTCCACTGGATTCCAGCAGTATACAGATAACAATTCTGTCTCTTCCCCGATGGCATCCCAGCCATTTCCCTCGGCATTCGGAACCGAGCATACAAAATGTCTCTTCTCCTTTCCACCCAGATAAACCTGCGCTTCTGAGATAGTCACACTTCCATCAAACCGAAGCACCATCTCATTTCCGTGGCTATCATTTTTTTCAAATTCATACGCAGTCTGCGGCGCCTTCATGCTTCCAAGATTCACAAATGCCATCACAGCAAAGAGAACTGTCAATCCTGCTGCCATACACCAGTCACGGCCGGACCAGGGCGCGCCGGTCTTTTCCGACTCTGTGTTCTTTTCACAAGATTTTATTCCCAAGCTCTTCCCGGCATCTATTTTTTCACTCCCCGTCATTCGTTTTGATGCGCAGCGTGCCGCTTTTGCTTCATCCAGCTCGACTCTCGATTCAGGAATCTGACATTTTTGTAATAATATCATTTATATCACTGGTTCTAAAAGTAAAAATCTGTGATATTTCAATTAAACTTGTAACTATAAATCCCATTAAGGCAATATTTTTAATGTTTCTAAATTTATCCCACAATATCGGCAAAAAGAAACCAAATGGAACAAATAAAAGTATATTCAAACAAGCATTAATGAAATCCGAAACCATATCCAAAAACGGGATAATGTTCACTGCAAAATCAATTTTCAGAGATGCTATATTAGGAAAGCCTACAAGTGCTAAGACTGCAGTAAAATAAAACCCAAATACCATATAAATAATAGTTCGTTTCCAGCTATGAAAACATAACTTGTTATATATGCACCAAATAGGAATTATAAAAACAGCTGCCGCAACAATTTCGATAAGTGCACTATATATTCTATGCATGTTTTTCTACCTCCACAACTCAGAATTTGTCATAATCATTCTACCATACCGTTATGCATAAATCATCTCATGCAAAATAATTTCTTCTGCCCGATTGTGAATGTTATTGCAACGCTGCACCCATTCCATTTGATGGGTACGCTTTAATTCTTCGGTCACGCCCTCGGTAGCTTTCATCTGCTCCATGATAGTATCTAACCGTTCCTGTGCCTGTTCGTTCAGGTCTGCAAGATATGTCCACAATT
>NZ_CAKVZK010000055.1:0-9171 GCF_934835585.1 Clostridium sp. AF02-29
ACCCATGTTTTCGTACGGTCAGCGCAGTAAATGCGCAGACCTACTGAACAGTTATCTTATTTCATATTATATAGCATTATATGCAATATTTAAAGCATGATTCTTCTATTAAAAGCTGCTATATTTTCCTAAAATTAAAATTAAAGAAAGCATAGATGGAATATTATGAAAATGCAGACATATTCAAAACATAAATGGATATGCATGATAAAGTGATTTCAAAAACGGAAGTAGAATAGAAATCATTGATGAAAGGTAACTGTTCAGTAGGTCTGCGCATTTACTGCGCTGACCGTACGAAAACATGGGTCAGCAGGCAAAAATCCCATTGCCGTAGGCAATTTTTAATGGATTTTTGCGCGTGACTGTGAAGGTACTGAACAGTTACGATGAAAGATTTTTATGGTATTGATTAAAAGGGGCAGGAGGTATCGCGATGAAACAGGTTGTGCTTGAAAAATATCACTGTATGGGAAATGATTACCTGGTGTTTGATCCAAATAAGAATGATCTGGAATTGAATGCGGAGAATATCAAGAAGATGTGCAGCCGCCATTTTGGCATCGGCGCGGATGGAATTCTGGCGGGTCCATATCTGGGGGAGAATGATTTTTATGTACGCATCTACAACGCGGACGGCAGCGAGGCGGAGAAGAGCGGCAACGGCATGGGTATTTTTGCAAAATATCTGCGGGACGCGGGATATGTGCAGAAAACGACGATCTCCTGGAAAACGCTGGGAGGCGAGGAGACAGTCTTTTATCTCAACGAGGATGCGACCCGTGTGAAAATTTCGATGGGACATCCGACGTTCTGGAGCGATGAGATTCCGGTGACCGGCGAGCGGCGGGAGATGGTAAACCAGACGATGGTATTTGGAAAGATTCCGTATGTCACGACTTGTCTTTCAATGGGAAATCCGCACTGTGTTATCTGGATGAATGAGATTTCGAAGGAAATGGTGTGCCGGATCGGCGAGCATTCGGAAACATCCGAATATTTCCCGGAAAAGGTCAATACGCAGATTTTAAATGTTCTTGACCGGACGAATATCCAGATCGAGATCTACGAGAGAGGCGTTGGATATACGCTGGCGTCCGGAAGCTGCGCCTGCGCGGCGGCGAGTGCGGCATACCGCCTGGGACTTGCCGATCCGCATATGTACGTCCATATGCCGGGTGGCACGCTGGAAGTGGAAATCAAGGAGGACGGCATGGTTTACATGGTCGGCGAGGTCGGCTATGTGGGACATATCCAGTTGGGAAATGAATTGAGCGAACAGCTGCGGATTAAATAAAAAAGTATTTGACAGAAAAATATCGGACTGCTATATTTTATTTATAAAAATTGTGAAAAGAATGACAGGGGCATTCTCACACAGCAAAACGATCATAAACGTATGCTTGAAATTTTGGGGGCTGTATAGGCAGGAAAATTCTGGGCGTATATGAAAAGAGGGCGAGGGGGCTGACTGGAAACAGAGACAGCTGCCTCGTTTTTTATAGGAGGAAATGTCGATGGGAGAGAATACGAACCGATCCGAACCTTTTTTTGATGAAGATGTTGATTTGGTAAAGCTGCAGTTTACCGATATTTTTGGACAGTGCAAAATGGTCCAGATGACGCGGAGGCAGGCGGAAAAAGCGATGAAAGAGGGGTATGCAATCAACCGGTTTGCGCTCGGCGGCTTACAGAAAGCTGGGATCGAGGGCGCGGCGGCGCCGGAGTATCTGACGGACCAGAGCGAGAGTGTGGAATTGTACTTGAAGCCGGATGCATCAACGTATCAGGTTCTTCCGTGGGATTCCGGGCAGGAAAATGTAGCGCGCGTGATCTGCCAGGTCTGCAATGCGGATGGGACGCCGTCCTGGACGGATTCGCGTCATATTTTACAGGAAACGGTAAAACGTGCCGAGAAGATGGGACTGGACTTTGATTTTGATTTCCAGTGTGAGTTTTATTTGTTTCACACGGATGATGATGGGAGACCGACGACGGTGACGCATGAGGTTGCCGGGTATTATGACGCGGGGCCGATCGATCTGGCAGAGGGCGTCCGCCGGGACATGGTTCTGAGCCTGGAGGAAGCAGGATTTGCGGTCGAGAGCACGCATCATGGTCTGACTGCCGGACAGCACAGCTTCGTCCTTCCGGCGCGCCGGGGCATTGAGGCAGCAGATTATTTACAAACGTTCAAGGCGGCGGTCAAACGGATTGCGAAACGCCATGGTCTGCATGCGACTTTTATGCCGAAGCCAAACATGAGCGGCGACGGCTCGGGGCTTCATGTGGGCGTGTCGATCTCTTCCAGACGGGGCGCCGAGGCGATGGCGCAGGCGAAGCAGTTTGCGGCAGGCGTGCTTAAAAATCTGAGCGATATGATGATTTTTACGAATCCGACCGTCAATTCATACAAACGTCTGGCGGCGGAGCGGAGCACGGTGTTCCAGCCGGAGTTCCCGGCGGCTGTGTGGGAAAAAGGAAGTGAAAAGGCAGTTCATGTGAAGGAAGACCGGAACGGACGTATTTCCGTGGAAGTGCAGTTTCCGGATCCGTCTGCGAACCCGTATCTGGCGCTGACGGCGATTCTGGCAGCAGGACTGGAAGGAATCGAGAAGGCGCTGGTGCTGGATGAAGAAGCGGGCGATGAGGATGCGCCGCGGTTCCCGGAGACATTGGGGATATTGCTCCAGAAGCTGGATCAGAATGAATTTGCACACCGTGTATTTGGGGAAAAGTTCTGCCGGATGTACGGCGAGGGCAAGAAAGAGGAGTGGGAACGCTTCTGTGCCTATGTGACGGATTGGGAAACAGCGGAATATCTGTATCGTTGTTAGGGGGTACGAAATCGCAGTGAGGTGAGACCACGTGGGAAACATCATAGTAGCATTTTCGAAGCCGCAGGACGGACGAAATATTAGAAATATACTCGTAAAACATGGAATACAGGTCACAGCCTCCTGCACATCGGGCGCGCAGGTTTTATCGTTAACCGATGATTTGCGAAGCGGGATTGTGGTGAGCGGCTACCGGTTTGGTGATATGACCTGCCGGCAGCTTGCCGACCAGCTGCCGCCGGGATTTGATTTGCTTCTCATTGCTTCCCCGAGCCGGTGGAGCGGCGAAGCGATGGGAAGGATTGTCTGCCTGCCGGCGCCGTTTAAAATGGGAGATTTAGTTTCGACGGTCCGCATGATTGAGCAGACGCAGGCGGAAAAAAGACGGCGGATGCGCCGCCAGCCGCCGCAGAAGCGCAGGGAAGAGGATCAGAAAGCGATCGACACCGCAAAGGCTATTTTGATGGAGCGGAACCGGATGACGGAGCCGGAGGCGCACAAATATCTGCAGAAATGCAGCATGGACAGCCAGGTCAGCCTTATTGAGGCGGCACAAATGGTAATCAGTCTTTACAAAATGGCGTAAGATCCTTTACAATAGGATCAAAAAGGCAGAAGGAGCAGCAAAAACGATGAAATTTACAAAAATGCAGGGACTTGGCAATGATTATGTCTATGTCAACTGTTTTGAAGAAACGGTAAATGATCCGGAGAAGCTGGCGATTGCCGTCAGTGACCGCCATTTTGGAATTGGTTCCGACGGATTGATTCTGATTACCCCATCCGAGGTGGCAGACTGCCGCATGGATATGTACAATCTGGACGGTTCCCGCGGCGCGATGTGCGGCAACGGCATCCGCTGTGTGGGAAAATATGCGTATGACCACCATATCGTGGACAAGCCGCAGATTTCTGTTGAGACATTGTCCGGGATTAAATATCTGGATATGAAGGTCGAAAATGGCAAAGTAACGGCGGTCACCGTCGATATGGGCGAGCCGGAGCAGACTTCCGAGCTTCCGGAGCAGATCGAGGTAGATGGAATTGAATACGAATTTACCGGAATTTCCATGGGAAATCCGCACGCCGTTCTGTTTATGGATGAGATCGATTCCCTGGAACTGGAGACGATCGGACCGAAATTCGAGTTCCATAAGCGTTTCCCGGACCGTACCAACACCGAGTTTGTCAAGGTCATTGACCGCACACACGTAAAAATGCGTGTCTGGGAGCGCGGATCCGGCGAAACGATGGCATGTGGAACGGGTGCCTGCGCGGTTGCCGTTGCATCCATTCTGGCAGGGCATACGGAGGATGAGGTTGAGGTCGAGCTGCTGGGCGGCTGCCTGCAGATCCGCTGGGACCGCGAGAAAAACCGTGTGTTCATGACTGGACCGGCGGTGGAAGTGTTTAGCGGGGAGTATGAGGAATAATTAAACAGGAAACTTTGGGACTTCTTTCACATATGGTAGTAGTACAACGATATGTGAGAGGAGTCTTTTCTTTTGGAAGAAAAAAAGAAAGTGATGATAGATGCCGGGCACGGCGGAACGAAAGATCCGGGAGCAGTATTTGAGGATCGGATGGAAAAGGACGATACCCTGCGTCTGGCGCTGGCAGTAGGGAGGATTCTCGAGGAAAATGGGGTGAATGCCGTCTACACGCGGTCAACGGACGTCTATGACACGCCCTACCAGAAAGCAGAGATGGGAAATGAGGCGGGAGTGGACTATTTTGTTTCCCTGCACCGCAATGCGGCGAGTGAGCCGGGAAAAGGTTCGGGCGTCATGACGCTGGTGTACAAGACAGGCAGGGAATCAGAACAGCTGGCGGATTCAATCCAGAGAGAGCTGGCGCGCACCGGATATGTGGATCTCGGCGTGATCGAGCGCCCGGATTTGATTGTGCTGCGGAAAACGCAGATGCCGGCGGTTCTGGTTGAAGCCGGATTTATCGACAATCCGGAGGATAACAAGCGGTTTGATGCGCAGTTTGACGAAATTGCGGCGGCGGTTGCATCTGGGATTCTAAATGTAATCGATGACGACATGGATCGCCGTCCGGTGGAAGAGAGCGACTATTATTACCAGATCCAGACGGGGGCGTACCGCATCCGATCGCTGGCAGAGCAGCAGTTAGAAGAACTGCGCCGTATGGGATTCCCTGCATTTCTGGTGTACGATGGGACGTATTTCAAGCTTCGGGTCGGTGCGTTTAAAAATCTCGACAACGCTGTGCGGATGGAACGGGAACTGCGGAAGGCGGGATTTCCGACGGTGCTTTTGTATGAGAGGGAGGTGAAGTAGGGGAGAAAAGCTGAAAAACAGGCGCTATCTGAAAATAAGAATAGAATGCCGTATTTGATTGATTTTTACTGTGTTTTTTGTAAAAATGAATGGAAAAAATCCTCTCATTATGGTATGCTGAAGATAGAAAGCAACAAGCATTTTCTTGTAGATAAAGGGAGGGGTTTGGTATGTCAGAGAAGAAAAAAATTATCATCACGATTGCGAGGCAGTATGGAAGCGGCGGTGCGGATACGGGCAAAAAGTTGGCGGAAGATCTGGGGATCAGTTTTTATGATAAGAACATTCTCCGTATGAACTCAGATGAGAGCGGTATCAAAGAGAGCTATTTCCATCTGGCAGACGAGAAGGCGGGCAACCGGCTTTTATACAAGATTATCAATACATTGACACCGGAAAAGGGCGCACCGTCGTTCGGTTCCGATCTCATTTCAGCCGACAATCTGTTTCGCTTCCAGTCGGAAGTGATCCGGAAGCTGGCGGCGGAGGAATCCTGCGTCATCATCGGCCGATGCGCGGATTATGTGTTGGACGGCACCGAGGGACTGATTCGCGTGTTCCTCTACGCGGATATCAAGGTGCGCGAGGAGCGCGTGCGTGAGCGGAATCTCTACGCGGACAAAGATGTCCTCAAAAATATCCACCGGATCGACCGGGAACGCCGCGATTATAATCGTTATTATGCAGGGCGCGACTGGGAGAAGCCGGAGAATTACGACCTTTTGATTAATACGACGCAGATTGGTGTGGACGGGGCGGTTCAGTTGATTAAGGATTATTTAAAAATGAGGGGGCTTTTGTAAGGTAAAAAGAATGACTTCCACTTGCAATTCAATATAGTATCGTGTAAAATGGCACATGCAGCCGGGCGAATACGAGAGTGTTTGGACGGCTGTATGTGCTGTTTTGCTATTATTACAAGTAAGGGGAAAATATGAAATATCAAAATGATATTGACAAAATGAATACGAACCGGAATTTATTTCTGATGTCGCTGCCGATCTTCGTGGAGCTGTTATTGCAGCTTTTGGTCGGAAACGTTGATCAGATGATGGTAAGCCGGGTATCGCAGCCCTCGGTGGCAGCGATTGTCAATGCGAACCAGATCATGAACCTGGTAATTATCGTGCTGAGCATGGCATCGACGGCGGTTACCGTGATTTTGTCTCAGTATCTGGGCGCGCAGGATGAAAAAAATGCATCCCGGACCTGCATGGTCTCGATCGTGCTGATCGGCGGCGTCAGTCTTGCGGCAACGATCCTGGTTTTTGCCGGGCACACGCCGCTTTACCGGGCGATCCATGTGCCGGAGGAGGTTTTTGATGAGGCGTCGCTGTATCTGCTGATTGTCGGCGCATTTATTCTGGTGCAGGGATTTTATCTGACCTTCTCAGCGATGATCCGCGCATTTGCTATGGTAAAGGAAGTCATGATTATATCAGTTATCATGAATGCCATGAATATTGTGGGAAATGCGATTTTAATCAACGGCTGGTTCGGAATGCCGCAGCTTGGGGCGGTCGGAGCGGCGATCTCGACGGATATCAGTAAGTTAGTTGGTCTGGCATTGATGATCAGAATGTTTTTCAAGAGCCGCCGCGTCAAAATGGGAATGAGTTATCTGCGTCCATTTCCGGTGCAGATTTTAAAAAATCTCTGCCTATTGGCAATTCCGACGGGGGTCGAAAGTTTTTCGTACAATCTCTCCCAGATGATAATTCTGGGAATTGTTAATTCCTTTGGCACGCTGGTTACTGTAACCAAGGGATACTGTACGATTTTTGCCAATATTGATTATGTTTATGCGATGGCGATCGCGACGGCAACCCAGATTGTGCTGGGCTACCTGATCGGAGCGCGCCGTCTGAATGATATACAGAAACGAGTGAATGCGACACTGAAGGTTGCGATTGCGGCGTGTGTCGGGATGGCGGTGCTGATGTGCCTGGGAGGTAAATACATTTTCCTGATTTTCACAGACAACCCGGAGATCATTGCGCTTGGACGGCGGATTCTGGTGATTGAGATTGTGCTGGAGATCGGGCGCGCGGTCAACATTGTTATGACCAAATGCCTGATTGCGGTCGGCGATGTCCTGACCCCGACCACGGTCGGAATCACCTTCCAGTGGGTCGTAGCTGCCGCCGGCTCCTGGTTGCTCGGCAGCAAGCTCGGCTGGGGGCTGGAAGGCGTCTGGATTGCAATGGCAGCCGATGAATGCGTGCGCGGACTCATTTACGCGGTGCATTTTAAGAAAGAACGTTGGAAGAAGAATTTTAAGGGCGTGAAGACGGAAGCAGAGTTGGGAGAGGCGTAGAAGATAAGCGAAGAAAGAAAGTGTGAGAAAAAATGAAAGAAACAGGATGGAAAAAGACAGCAGGGAATGGTTCTGATGGAAAAAGAACGGAAGGAAAGAAATCGTTTGGCCGGGGGGAGAAAACAACTGGATTTTCCAAGAATAGTGCAAAAGTGGGAGTCAATGGGGAAAAACAGGGAAAATCTGCTCGTAAAGTGTCTGGAGTTGAGGATAAATGGGGCACACATGGGGACAGGAAACGAAATGTAGGGGAAAAAGATGGTCAGAAAACGGTTCGTGGTGGACAGCGTGGAAAAACAAAATGTCCGATTTACCGTGAGTGCGGTGGCTGTCAGTATCTCCATTTAACCTATGATCAGCAGTTAAAAGAAAAACAGAAGCGCATGGAAGAACTGCTGGGCGGTGTTTGTCCGGTTCGTCCGATCATTGGAATGGAAGAGCCGTATCATTACCGCAATAAAGTTCATGCGGTATTTGGATTGGATCGGAAAAATAATCCGATTTCTGGCATTTACAAAGAGGGGACACATCGGATTCTTCCGGTGGATTCCTGTCTGATTGAGGATCAGAAAGCAGACGAGATCATCGTGACGATCCGGAGTATGCTTCGTTCGTTCAAGATCCGTGTTTTTGATGAGGACACCGGATACGGTCTGCTGCGTCATGTATTGATTCGCCGCGGCTTCACAACCGGCGAGATTCTGGTCGTTTTGGTGACAGCATCTCCAGTATTCCCGTCGAAGAACAATTTCGTCAAGGCGCTTCGTGAAAAGCACCCGGAGATTACAACCATTGTTCAGAATATCAATGGAAGAAACACCAGTATGGTACTGGGGGACAAAGAACATGTATTGTATGGAAAAGGATATATCGAAGATGAACTCTGCGGACTCCGGTTCCGTATTTCGTCCCGTTCCTTCTATCAGATTAACTCAGTTCAGACTGAGAAGCTGTACGGAAAAGCGATGGAACTGGCAGAACTTACAGGCAAGGAGACGGTGCTGGATGCTTATTGCGGCATTGGTACCATCGGACTTATCGCCAGCAAACACGCGGGCAAGGTGATCGGTGTAGAGTTAAATCAGGATGCAGTGCGGGATGCAGTGCAGAATGCGAAGAAGAACGGCATCACCAATGCACAGTTCTTCTGCAATGACGCCGGACGGTTCATGTCTCATATGGCAGCCAGAGGCGAGAGTGCAGATGTGGTATTTATGGACCCGCCGAGAAGCGGAAGTACCGAGGAATTTATCGATTCGGTAGCACTTATGCAGCCGAAACGGGTGGTATACATCTCCTGCGGTCCGGATACACTGGCCAGAGATTTGAGAATGTTTGCAAAGCACGGATATAAGGCCAAAGAAGCATGGCCGGTGGATCTTTTTGGCTGGACGGAGCATGTGGAGACGGTGTGCCTTCTGTCAAGAAAAGCCCAATAAATCAAAGGATTTCGCCATTTTTGGAGTAAAATAGATGTGTGTTTCTGTTTCCGTAGAGTGATGATATAATCGGAGATTTACCCCAGGGGATAGGCTTTGGAGAACGGGAAATATACATTTTGGCGAAAGGATACTTTTTCGCAAAAGCGGTTTTGTTAAAGGAGCGTATGATGAAGGAAATTAAACAGTTCGCAACCCAATTTCGAAGAGCGATTGATTTGGCTTTGGAAGCAGGGGAGTTTGATAACGACAGCATATATCGCAGATTTCCA
>NZ_CAKVZK010000056.1:0-8484 GCF_934835585.1 Clostridium sp. AF02-29
GGCGGAAAGATTTTCATAAATAGGCGGATTTTCAATTAACGCTCCTATTTTTGACAAATCCTTCCTATTCCATAGTTTTCCATCAAGGTAAATCTTTCCTGCAGTTGGTTTCATCATACCGGTCAGCATTTTCAATGTAGTAGATTTACCAGCACCATTCGGTCCAAGCAGTCCATAAATCTGTCCTTTTTCTATATTGAGTGAAACATTATTTACTGCTTTCTGCTTTTTAAAATATTTACACAAATTTTGTGTCTGCAACATCATTTCCATCTTTTCTATCCTTCCTTCTATATTTTATTTCTTACTGAAATATAATCTATCAGGGAAAAATAAAGATTTGATGAAGTTTGCTAAATTTATACTCTCTCGGTTCCTTCTATACCGACGACAACATAAAAAAGAGAATTTCGAGACGACAGGCCTATCTGAAAACGCAAAAGGAAAGAGCGAAAGAACGAAAAGAAAAGCGGAAAGCTACATACGAAGCTATGTCTCCAGCTAAACGCCTACCATGATGCGAAATTCGCACTGGAAAGCCACAACATAGACCTCACTGCAATCACCAGTTCCAATATCAAAATACTGCAAAATCGACTCGAGCAGGCTGAGCAGGATATGTATAACCTTGAGGAGCAGCAGCAACAAAACGAGCGTGATCTAAAGGAGCTGCAGCGCCACCAGAAGGAAATTGACACCTATCTAGGGAAAAAGCATGAAGATATTTAATCCTCATGCTTTGCAGTAAAGTTATAGAAAAGGCATCCGAACGGCATTTGTTACACAAAATGCCGTTCTGTCTACTAATATATTCAGATCATTATAATTTCAGATCAAAACCTCTCTTGAATATTTCTCCATATTGTCCCATCGTTACAGTCAATGATTTATCAATTTGCTCTCTTGTAATCCCATCCAACGCACCTGCTTTTATCGCTTTTCCAGGTTTCCATGTTGGATTGGCAGCCTTTGCCGCATCATAAAAAGCTTGATTATACTGTCGTTCATATTGTTCTAAAGTCCACGTCCCCTTTAATCTGTCCCGCTTCTTTGCAGACTTTTGATAATGGTAAAACACATCTGAACGTTTTGTAGTATCTCCGTTTGCAATTCCATTTTCTTCAAGGAACTCCCGTTTTGCATTATCAAACATTTCCTGTCTGTTTTTTTCAGGAATATCAATAATCACGTGTCTCTGCGAAATAGGAATATCCGTTGCGTCCATACCGGCAAGACCAGTTGCCGGAGAAATATAGTCCCCATCTTTATCATAGTTCTTCATCAAATTCTTTATGGCTGCCGGATTGGTATACATCATTCCGTTTGCATTTTGCATCATTTTACTTATAACGGTTTTATATTGTTTGCTGTTTGTGTTAATCCCTGCTGCTTTTAACTGTGATTGTACTGCACTGCTATTGAGCTGGGATAATTGGAAACTCCCTATTGGATTAAATGCCGACTTTCCGGATGAATTTTGAAACAAAAAAGCATAATCTGTAATTTTTGACATAATGTAACCTCCTTGTGCACATTATATTGTAAATCCATTTACTGACTCACATTGTATATCGGCATAATCGCTTTAATTGTTCACCTTTTGCTTTTAGTATACTATTCCACTCGCAATACAACAATTTTAATCATGGATTACCCATGTACCTTTCTTAGAAGAACCGATATGCTCCACAACACCATCTTTCTTTAATTTATTGATATGATAGCGAACTCCTCCAACAGAAAGCCCAAGCTGCTGTGCAATCATCTTTACTGTAATGGAAGGCTGTTCACCCATGAGCCTAATTATTCTCCCTACATTTTCTGTGTTAGTTTCTGTGTTAGTTTCTATGTTAGTTTCTGTGTTAGTTTCTGTATTAGCATCCCTTTTTCGATACATATTTACTCTGAAATCGCCATCAAAATCAATCAACTCCGGCTTCGGTAATCCATATTCCTCACAGGCTGCAAATAACCTCGGTATTCCAGTTCCCCATTTTTCAATAATTTTCATGTACGCAAAAGCTCTTGCGATTGCGGGATTTCTCGGTCTTGAGTAACCTTCTATCATTTTTTCGATCGTAACATTATTCAGTAGCATACCCGGCGAAGTAATCTCTAGTCTGTCATCATACAATGCCACTTGTATATTTCCCGGCTCAAGATAACTACGATGAGCCACTGCGTTTGCAATCAACTCTCTTATGCTATCTGTAGGAAGTTCATATACATCTTGTCTGTACATTCCCTTTATTGTCATTCCCATGTTAATTTTTTCAAGAACATACTGGTATCTGTGCCATTCTTTTTTGTTCTTTCTATTAGTGTTTTAAGTTCTTCTTCAAAAGCCATCCCTTGTTTCCCCTCTTTTGTGTCATATACTATATAATCCTAACCACTTATAATCGAAAAATACACATTGATTATACCATTTTTCACTCATACCCGCAATTAATACCACAACATCATGCAAATCATTCTATCAATCCTATCCGGTCAGCTACATCATCAGAAGCATACTGAGATACCGATACTCTGCAGGAGCATTTTCATCTTTGGTCGTTCAAATGGTATCTGAAACTCCGCTTTTCTGCTTCTTGCCATGAATACTACAAATAGCATCGTCATAAAATAAGGTTCACATGCTGTATGTGTTACCGAACCATCTGCCCGTGTGACTTCTCTCATATCCACCGGAATATGACTTTTTTTACACGCTTTCTTTAATATCTCTGCGGTTCTCTCATCATTCACATCTATGGAAGTAACATCTTTACCCTCTTGGTTAAAATCCTTTAACGAGCCATGTGTCTCCTTATAGTTGGAAACCACCTTATCGACTACCTTGCCAAGCAGAGTTTCCTTCTGCTCCGCACTCATACCGGGATTTTTCTCTTCTGAACGTTTACAGGCTTCCGCAATGGCTGTTATCAGATCCACGCTGACAGTCACAATCGCCTTTCCCGTTTGGAATGACTCCTGCGTCAACTCATCGAACATTGTTCTGTCCTCCTGTTATATGTTTTCCTATGGCTTCTGTCTGTGGGTGCTCTCACCCATAAGATACACATTTTAATGCACATCTCGTGTTCCTCCTTAATTTCCTTTATCTGAACTTCTGGACAAAATGTCCTAAAGTTACATTCATATACATTGCCCAAAGGGCACAAAAAAAGAGCATCTATGTTTCAATCACATAAATGCTCTAACGCTGTTGTTTATATTAAATTGTTATGGTTTGTCAGTTCGACAAACTTGAATTGAACTAAATCGCTGTGCGATGGCCTGCGAAGGCTGTGGCACAGTTTTCTCTTTAACTTAAAAAGGCAGTAGATAATGAGCCCTAAAAGTAGTATTGTTAAATCACCACAAAATAACAATCGAACAGGTTCATCATTAACACTGCCATGAATAGAATAACACCAGAATCTCTTTTTCTCAAGAGGGTATCTTTAATACGTGAACATCCATGATGGCAGTGACTCATTAACGTTACTAGTATCATGGAGGTTTATTATGTACGAAAAATATTTTAACAAGCTCAGAGAGGAATGCCTGATTCGTAACAGGTCCTCCCGAACTGCAGATACCTATATCAACAACATACGTCACTTTATGAAGTGGACAGGCTATAAATCAATGGAAGATTTCTTCTCCAGTCCAAGCGAAAGGGCGATGACGGCAATGTCCGTCACCGCCCTTTGCTCAAAGGTTCGCAGCTGATTTATTCAGCGTTTTCTTTCTTCTTTTTGCTGTAAACGGTGATGCCGATCACTACGCCGCCGCTGACAAACAGCAGTGCGATCCAAAGGATCATATTGCTGTTGTCACCGGTCTGCGGAGAATCCGAATCGGTCGGCTTGCCCGGCTCAGTCGGTGTTCCGGTAGCCGGAATCTCAACTGCCGCCTTCTTGTAGCCGCAAACCCTGCACTCCTCATGCTTGGAGCCCTTTTGCGTTGCGGTCGCTTCCTTGTCAACAACCCACTTGAAGTCGTGTGCCGCCTTATCGGCCTTATCTCTGCAAGAGCACTCATGCCAGTGGTTCGTAGCATCGTTCTTCCAGTCGGAGCCGTAGCTGTGAGTATGCTCACCGCCGCCGGTTGCCGGGATAGTTTCGGTTGCCATCGTATAACCGCAGACGGTGCATTCCTTATGCTTTGAGCCGTCGGTTGTAGCACTTGCCGGGGTGTCGATGATCCATTCGCCGGCGGTATGCGCTGCTGTATCTTTCTTATCGCCGCAGGAGCACTCATGCCAGTGGTTGTCGGCATCGTTCTTCCACTCGCTGCCGTAGCTGTGAGTATGCTCACCGCCGCCGGTTGCCGGGATGGTTTCGGTTGCCATCGTATAACCGCAGACGGTGCATTCCTTATGCTTTGAGCCGCTTGTGGTAGCTGTTGCCGGAGTGTCGATAATCCATTCACCGGCGGTATGCGCCGCCTTGCTGCCCTCGATGATCACGCCGCAGCCGACAACGGTGCACTCTTTCCAGTGATCGGTATTATCGGACTTCCAGTCGGAAGCGCTATGACCTGTTGCCGCAAGGATTACGCTTGTCTTGTCGGTAATTTCGGATGCACCGGTTGCATCCTCAAACCACTTGTCACAGCCGTCGCAGGTGTAATATGCCGTGTTGCCTTTCTCCGTGCAAGTAGGAGCCTTTGCGGGAACGAGGGTCAGATTGTGCGTATGCGGTACGGTCTTGTCATATCCGCAGGTGTCGCAGATGTTATCGCTACCGTAATCGTGAGCCGCCTCGTCCTTCTTTTCGTGGCAGCGAGAGCATTCTTTCCAATGATTGTCTGTGTCCTTGCTCCAATCGCTTGCCCATGCGTGCCCGAGCTGTGTACCTGCTGCTGTAAAGGTTTCTGTTGTGCTGATCTCTCCGCAGGAGCAGCTCTTGAAATATACTGCATCGTTGGTGCAGTCGGCAGCCGACTTGAGGGTTTCCGGCTTCTGAATTTCCTGATCGTAGGTATGGGTATGGGGAATTGTGTAGGTCGCTTTCACGCTGACTTCACTGTCAGGCATTATGAAAGTAGTGGTTTCACTGTTCGCATCTTCAAGAGTAGTGTTGCCGCTTTCTACTACCCACTTATCAAACACCTTACCGTCAGGAGCCGCATTTGCGGTCAGAGTAATGGTTGTGCCTTGCGCCGCTTTACTGATTTCGCTTCCTGCACCGATTGTCGCTTTGCCGTCCGTTACGATGATGGAATACTCTTTACTCTCCCAGATTGCATAGAAGATAGTATCCGAGCTTACTTCATAGGTCGTGCCGGAAATAACCGAACCGTCGGCACTGGTTGACCAGCCCTTGAATTGCTTGCCTTCCGGTTCAGTAAAACCGCAGGCGGGCAGGGTGTAGCTGCCGGAAACGCCGGTGACATCTGCCATTGTGCCGCCGCCACCGTTGGCATTGAATTTGACGGTATGCTCGGTAGGGGCGGTAGGCGCGTCCTCCTCGAAGATAGCTTTGACCTCCACATTGCTGTCCGGCATGGTGAACTTGTTGTTGGTGATTACAAGCCCTGCCGGAGATACGACCTGCCACTCCTTGAAGCGGTAGCCGTCTTTGGGCGTTGCGGTCAGGGTGATTTCCGTACCAGCCACGGCCTTGTCAGGAGATGCGGAAGCCGTTCCGTTGCCGTCCGGGCTGATGACCTTCACGTGGTGCCACCTGTATGTTCTGACTGTCGCCGTAGTTTCGTTTCCCGCGTTGTCAGTCGCGATCACGGTATATTCCGCTCCCGCGTCATTGTTGCCGCCATCCGGCGCGGGGAGACGATAGGTGGGGCCGTCTTGTGGCTCGCCGTTGATGGTCACCGACTTGATGCCGGAGGACGTCTCTCCCGATGCAGCCGGGTCGCTCACGGTGAAGGTGTACGCGCCGGGATTTCCATCGATGGTATCCTCGACGGTGTAGCTCTCACCGTCATTCAAACCCTCCAGCACCGGTGCCTTCGTGTCCGTTCCCATCACATGGCCGCACACAGTGCAGAGCTGCTTCTGATTGCCCCAGTCGCCGGGAATGTGTTTGGCGTTTTGTTTGGACATTTCCGCAGCGGGGTCTCGCGCGCCGCATTTCACACAGGCCCAGATGTGGCAGCCGTCCCAGTCCGTCCAACCCAGTTCATGGCTGCATGTGCTTTCCTCGCAGCGCAGCTCCAGCTTGCTGATCACTCTGCCGTAATTGTAGGCATATGGCAGGCTCAGCCGCTGCAGGTCCACGCGCCCATTTTCGTTGGGGATAAGAAGCTCCGTTGTGGTGCCCCAGTACTTCTTATACGGTTCCTGGTTGTGGCGCCACTGCCACCCTGTCGCGCTCAGCCACACGGACTTCCCGTCCGAGGCTCCGATTTTGATGTTCTCTTCTATAATCATTGCAAATTCCTGATCTTGCATCACTGCCATGTAGTACGCCCGGTTCGAGCCTCTTCCGACCGCGGATGCAGACAGCTCTGTATAACCGTAGTCCTGATAAAGCGGAAAGGCCAGCGCAGTCAGCGTTGTGTCCTTGATCAGAATGTTCCCGCTGTTGCCGTTCATGCCGCCGCCGATGCCCGCGCCCAAGTAGCCCTGCGCCCTCACCACGCCGCCAGTGATGGAAATGTCATAGCCCGAACCGCCTCTTCCGCCACCGATTCCTGCGCCGGCATAGTTACTCCAAGCTTCGACCGTTCCACCGGAAATCTCGATATGATGCGCATCTTCCGACTTGTTCTGTCCGTCTTGATCGCCGCTGCCTATTCCTGCTCCGCCTGACTCGCTGCCGGCATTCACCGTGCCGCCCTTGATATAAATAAAGCGTCCGGGGCCGCCCTGACCGCCACCGATCCCTGCGCCTTCCGAAACGGACCGCACCGTCAGCTTGCCGGAATACACATAAATCTGCTCGCCGACGCCGCCCTGACCGCCGCCGATACCCGCACCGTATACGCCGCTGGTCGCAAGAATCTCACCGCCATAGATACCCGTCGCCAGAGAGCCGAAATGAAGGTTCATGCCGTGTCCCTGCGAGAAGTTCTTGATTCCGACCTTTGAGCCTCCGATGCCAGCGCCATACCTGCCGCCTTCACACGTGAGCTTTGTCCCCGTCTGCACCAGAACCCGGAGATAGCCATCGGTTTTGTTTTTCTGCAGCGCAGCGAAGTTCTCCGCGCCGATCAGCTCGCTGTCCCCGCCGATAAAGTACAGGCAGGCGGAGGCGCCGCCGTAAAGCTCGATGGCAGGGCCGTCCTCGGGTGCCTGAAGGCGGACGCCGTCCAGAAAGATGTGCGGTGTATTGTTCTTGCCATCAATTTTGATCCGGTACTGAAAATACCAGTTCGGATCTGTGGAGCCCTTGATCAGATAGGTCTTGCTGTCCTTGATTTTCAATTCTTTGTTCTGCTCCGTAAGGTCCACTATCTTGTCAAACGCCGTTGGGACGGAAAGTTTGACATCCGGTAGCTCACCCGCAGCAAAGACCGCTGTCGGCAGCAGCGTCAGCACCATGCAGCATAGAAGTATGATACTGAGTATTCGTTTCTTCATTGGCTTTTCTCCTCCTTTTCGTGTTGGTTCGGCTTATCCGTCCCGTCTTTTCTCCGGTTTTCCTTGCTTCTGAGTCGGAAGCACAGCGCGGTGATGACCACCGCCGCTGCAAAGGAGACGACGGCCACCAGCACATAGCCGCCCGCGTCCTGCCGCAGCAGCATCGAGCCGAACACGCCCCATGCTTCCGGTTGCCCCGGCCCGACGACCGTGCCCGCTGTCTGCATCAGCGCCGCGTACAACAGCATACACGCTGCGGAGAGACTTATTACCTCGCGCCGCTGCCTCCGGCGGTTGTTTTCCCGCACCCGCTGCTTGACGAATGCGACCCGTCTTGCGGTATCGTACATATCGTTTGAACCCCCTTTCCGGTTTGTCTGGAACTGTGATAAAAACCCTTTCACTTATATAGGTACAAAAAATCGAAAAAACTCTCACCCAAAACGCAAAATTTTTCAAAAAAATTTGAGAGCCGCCAAGAGGCAGCTCTCAGGGAGTAAATGTTCGGTTATTTCCTCTGCGATAAGCGGAAAGCGGACCATCTTCCCGCCGCTACCAGCAGCACCGGCAGGACATAGGCCACATACTGCGCCGCGCCGCCGTAAGCAATGAGCAGATTATAGATGGCGTGGAGGGTGATGGCCGCGCCCAGCAGCCCGCACGTACCGGCTATTTTAAGCCACGTCCGCCGCCACGCATAGGCAAGCCCGCCGCCCACGATCAGGCCGCAGAGGACGTGCATGGCTCCCGTGCCGAAGCCCCGGAAGAAGATGAAGGAGAAGCGGTCCGCGCCGTTCTGGATGAGATAGCACACGTTTTCAAAGGTGGCGAAGCTCAGGGCGAGCGTGATGGCGGCGGGCTTAATTCTCTCGCTCTCCGGCTCAAACACCAGAAGATAGAACACCAGCGGCAGCAGCTTCATCATTTCCTCCACCACCGGCGCAATCTCC
>NZ_CAKVZK010000057.1:0-7311 GCF_934835585.1 Clostridium sp. AF02-29
ATTCATCTCACCACCTAGAGAGGATGGGAGAATTCTTGCAAAGTGTTGTTAAAAACAGGGGAGACAGCCACACACACACCGCTGTCTCCCCTGTTTATTCCCCAAATGGTCCCTGTGCGCCCCGGCGCACGCCTCTTATTCATCTACCAATGTAATCTGTACCCGTTTCCCCATCGCCGCTGCGATCTTTACCATAAAATCCAGCGACGGATTGTAGCTGCCGCTCTCGAAGCGGGTGATATTCGGCTGGGAAATCCCCGCCTTTCTGCCAAGCTCCGTCTGTGTCATGCCGTTTAACTTACGATTCTGCTTAAATCCCTCGATCGTCGCCTCCCGCGCCTCCTGCTGCCAGCGCTCCATCCACTGTCTGTATTCCGCATCCGTCTGAAACGTTTCCGGAATCCTGTTTGCGTTTTTCATTGTGCTACCTTCTCCTTTTCGAATCTGCTCTGCCGCGGCGCCACCCTCCCAAAGCCCGCCGCTGCCGTCCTCTATAGAATACCATCTTTCCACCCTATAAATCAAGGTATTTCCCTGTAACGGTCCACCGGCAGTTACTTTCGATCGCCTTTTCCCCTAAAACATACGATTCGCGCGCTCTGCCACTTGAAAGCAATGCCTCTCTTCTGGTATAATAGATGGACTTATGCAAACATCTGCCTGACCGCTTCCAATCGGCGGACTCCCAGATATTTGCGGCAAATCTTATATAATGTTTGAGGAGTTACAATTTCATGGAAAAAAGAGAATCTTTCAACAGTAAGTGGGGCTTCATCCTCGCCTGTATCGGATCGGCGGTCGGCATGGGAAATCTCTGGATGTTTCCCACCCGCGTCTCCCTGTACGGCGGCGGCTCGTTCCTGATCCCGTACTTTATCTTCGTCGCCCTGATCGGCTCCACGGGTGTCATCGGGGAAATGTGCCTGGGACGCGGCACCCGCTCCGGTCCAATCGACGCGTTCGGCGCTGCCTGCGAGACACGCGGCAGGCGCAAACTGGGTGACGCGCTCGGTTTCATCCCGGCAGCCGGTTCCCTCGCGATGGCGATCGGCTATACCGTCGTCATGGGCTGGATCCTAAAATATGCCATCGGAGCCTTTACCGGTGCCACGCTTGCCCCGGCCGACACAGACGGTTTTGCCTCTGCTTTCGGCTCGATGGCGTCCGCATTTGGAAACAATGGCTGGCAGCTTGCCGCCCTCTTCTTCTGCATTCTGATTCTGATGTTCGGCGTCGGAAGCGGAATCGAGAACGCCAACAAGCTGATGATGCCGGTATTCTTCATCCTGTTTGTCTTTTTAGGCATCTACGTGGCATTCCAGCCGGGTGCGATGCAGGGCTACCGCTACATTTTCCGCATCGATCCTGAGATCCTCGCAGACCCAAAAACATGGATTTTCGCACTGGGGCAGGCATTTTTCTCCCTGTCCGTCGCCGGAAATGGAACCTTAATCTATGGTTCCTACCTCTCCGATGAGGAAAACATCCCGGCATCTGCCGCGCGGGTTGCCCTGTTTGATACGATCGCCGCGATTCTCGCCGCCCTCGTCATCATCCCGGCAATGGCAACCACCGGTGCAAAACTTGATCAGGGTGGTCCGGGACTTCTCTTCATCTACCTCCCGAACCTCATCCGCTCAATGCCGGGCGGTACGTTGATCGCGATCATTTTCTTCGTAGCCGTTCTCTTCGCCGGGATGACCTCCCTGCTCAACCTCTACGAAGCACCGATCGCCACCGTCCAGGAAAAACTCCACCTTGGCCGCGTCCCTGCCTGCGCGGTTATCGGTATCATCGGAGCTGCCGTCTCCCTGTTAATCCAGGGCATCGTCTCCGACTGGATGGACGTTCTCTCCATCTACATCTGCCCCCTCGGTGCCGGACTCGCCGGAATCATGTTCTTCTGGGTATTCGGAAAAGACTATGCAGAAACGCAGGTCAACAAAGGCCGCGAAAAGAAATTTTCAAAATGGTTTGTACCGGTGTGCCGCTATATTTATATTCCGGTATGTGTGCTGGTATTAATATTAGGCATCGCATTGGGCGGTATTGGATGATATTGGATGATATAAAAAAATGATTGACAAATCTCATTTACGCGCTATAATAAGAACTATCATTTAAAACCTACAAAACAAGTAGGAAATATATTTTTATAATCGTTTATGAATTTTAAGGAAAGGAGGAAACCATCATGAGAACATCTTATTCAGTTATGTCTGCTATGTGTTGTTGTATGGAGTGTATGTGCTGCTGTTGCTGTGACACTCTTACTTTTGTTGTGCAGACAGATAACTGGATGATATCTTCATGAGGTTTTTCTCATCTTGCTTTCACTGGAAAGTGGTAGATACGATCCAATTTAGGAGGTCTGGACAACCAGACCTCCTTTTTTGTACCCATTTATATTTCAGTATGCAAAATTAAATATTTATATTGCATCCAGATATATCATTCGTATAAAAAACACGACACATACAGAAGTCATTTTTCAGGAATTATCCCTTAAAAATGTGCTTCCCCAGATAAACAAAGTTAAAGGAGACCAGAAATGATTCGATTCGAACATTTAAGTAAAACATTCCAGACGAAAGACGGTGCATTTGAAGCACTGAAGGATGTGTCCTTCGAAATAGAAAAGGGCGATATCTACGGCGTCATCGGTTACAGCGGTGCCGGAAAATCCACCCTGATCCGAATGGTAAACGCCCTGGAAAGACCGACTTCCGGAAAGATTTTCGTTGAAGATAAGGACATTGGAAGCCTGAGCGCAAAAGAGCTTCGCAGCCTCCGAAAGGGAATCGGAATGATTTTCCAGCAGTTCAACCTCCTGGAATCCAAGACAATTTACGACAACGTCGCGATTGCCCTGAAACTAAACGGCACCCCCAAAAAAGACATCGAAACGCGTGTGAATGAGCTGCTGGAGTTCGTCGAACTTTCCGATAAGAAGTCCTACTATCCGGGACAGCTCTCCGGCGGACAGAAACAGCGCGTCGGTATCGCAAGGGCACTTGCAAATAATCCGTCGATTCTTCTTTGCGATGAGGCGACCAGCGCCCTCGACCCGAAAACGACCGATTCCATTCTCAATTTGCTAAAGAAGATTAATGAAACTCTTCATATTACAATTGTGATTATCACACATGAGATGAATGTCATCCAGAAAATCTGTAATAAAGTTGCCGTCATGGATTTCGGTAAAGTCGTAGAAACGGGCTCTGTCATTCAGGTTTTCTCAGACCCGCAGTCCGATATCGCCAAACGGTTTGTCGGCAATCTCATCCACGACGTTATTCCGGAACCGCTCGTCGAGAGCATCCGCCGGGAAACGCGGAACAGCCGCCTGCTCCGCATCAAGCTGGAAAATACAGACAGCACCGAGCCGCTTCTCTGGGATATCAACCGGCGGTTTGAGGTGGAAACCAACATTCTCTACTCCACCATCAACGTTATTCAGGGCATCGTCGTCGGCATCATGCTCGTTCTCTTCATCGGAAGCGACGAGGAAATCAAAAAAGCCGAGCGCTACATTCTCGAATCAAACGAAGAATATAAGGAGGTTGTATTACCATGATTCAGCAGTATTTAGGCATTTCGCCAGACAAACTCATCAAGGCCGGTTGGGAAACCCTGTATATGGTCGGTTTTTCCCTGATTATCGGTTCCATCGTCGGATTTTTCATCGCCATTGTCTTATGGCTGACCCGCAAAGGTGGGCTCAAGGAAAATCCATTGCTTTACACGATTTTAAACGGTTTCATCAACATCATCCGAAGCACACCGTTTATCATCCTTCTGGTATGTGTAATGCCCTTTACGAAAATCATCGTCGGCACCCGGATCGGTACCAGGGCGGCTATCGTGCCATTAGTTATTTATACCGCTCCATTTTTAGCAAGACTTCTTGAGACATCGCTTCTGGAAGTCGGCGGCGGCATCATCGAGGCAGCCCAGTCGATGGGAGCGACCACGTTCCAGATTATCGTTCATTTTGTGCTTCCAGAAGCATTTGCTTCGGTTATCCTGGCTCTGACAACCGGCACCATCGCCCTCATCGGAGCAACTGCGATGGCCGGCTACATCGGAGGCGGCGGCATCGGAAACATCGCCCTGACCTACGGCTATCAGACCTTTAACTTCCCGCTGATGTTTGCGACCGTTTTCATCCTGATTGCATTTGTCTGGATCATCCAGAGCGTGGGAAACCGTCTGTCACAGAAGCGACGGACCCATCAGTAACTTATAACTTATTTCTATTGAAGAAACTGCTAATTTAAATACACTTAAAAAAAAAGGAGAACTCAATTATGAAAAATGTAAAAGCTTATGTAAGAACCACCCTGACCGCCGGTCTGATCCTCGCAGCTGCTGTTCTGGGAGGCTGCTCAAAGAGTGATGCTGGAAGCTCCGCTGCTGATACTGCCGCTGCTTCTTCCGGCACCGAATCTGCTGCTTCCGCCGATGCTTCCAATTCTAATAAGAAGGAGCTCAAATACGGAAAAGCTGCCGGTCCGTACACTGTCTTATTTGAGGATGCCATCAAACCAATTCTGGAAAAAGAGGGCTATACACTCACCGAGGTTGATTTCTCTGACCTTCTCCAGAATGACCTTGCTTTAAATGACGGCGAGATCGATTTCAATGTAGAGCAGCATACCGCTTATGCCGAAAATTTCAACGAAGCCCAGAAGGGTAACCTGGTCCCGATTTCCCCGATTCCTACCGTTCCGGCTGCCATCTTTTCTGCCACCGAAACCTCTCTGGACGCCATTCAAGACGGTGCCAAAGTAGCCGTTCCGGACGATGCCGCCAACACAGCCCGCGCTTATGTTCTCTTACAGAAAGCCGGATGGATCACCTTAAACCCGGATGTGGATCTCTCCACTGTCACCCAGGCGGATATCACGGAAAACCCTTACAACATCGAATTTACCGAAATGAACTCCACTAATATTCCAGCTGTTTTAGATGACTTTGATTATGCGGTTATCACCGGAAGTATTGTATACAATGCAGGAATCGATCCATCCACTGCCCTTCTTCAGGAAGACATTCTGCCGCATCTGATTCTGCAGGTCGTTGTAAAAGAGGAAAATAAAGATGCTCAGTGGGCAAAAGATATCGTTGCTGCTTACCACTCCGATGAATTCAAAGAATATTTAGACAAGAATAACAATGGTTTATGGTTTGTTCCGGAGGAACTGTTTAACTAATAGGAAACAGCATCGGAATACACCGGCAGGAAACAGGAGGATTTCACATGGCTCTCATTTTAGATAAAACCGAACAGAAAATTGTCGATATCATCGACGCACACCGCAACGAGATCATCGCATTCGCCAAAGATATCTACACCCATGCAGAGCTGGGTTATAAAGAATACAGAACTGCAGAAAAATTTGCTTCTTTCATGAAAAATCTGGGTCTTGAGACAAAGGAAGGACTGGCTGTCACCGGTGTCAAAGCCTACTTAAATGAAGAAGAGAAAACGAATGTAAGTCTGGCTCTCATCGGGGAACTGGATGCGCTCCGCATCCCGGAACATAAATATGCCAATCCGGAGACTCAGGGAGCTCACTGCTGCGGACATCATGCCCAGCTGGCCGGTGTCATCGGTGCAGCCCTGGCTCTGACCAATGAAGATGTAAAAAAAGAGCTGGACGGACAGGTTGTATTCTTCGCCGTACCGGCAGAGGAATATGGTGAGATTGAATTTAAAAACTCTCTGACCGCCCAGGGAAAAATCAGATACGGCGGTGGAAAATGTGAACTCATCCGCATCGGTGCTTTTGATGACATCGACCTGGATATCGTCCACCACACCGGAGACAAGGATATCAGTATTGGTTCTCACTCCAACAACGGTTTCGTCTCCAAGGTCATTCGTTATAAAGGACTGGCTGCCCACGCAGCCGGTGCCCCGCATCTGGGAGTCAATGCATTAAATGCAGCTTCCCTCGGACTTTCCGCCCTGGCTTACCAGCGCGAAACCTTCCGGGATGATGACCATGTCCGGATTCATCCCATTATCACAAAAGGCGGAAATCTCGTCAATGTAGTACCGGATGAGGTGGTAATCGAAACTCTGGTACGTGCCGCCAACAAGGATGCCATCGCAGATGCTGCTTCCAAAACCGACCGTGCCTTCAAAGCCGGTGCCATCGCCGTCGGTGCTGCCTGCGAAATCACCACTATGCCCGGATATCTTCCGGCTCTGAGTGAAAAAGCCGATGAATCAGTCCTGGCAGCCGCTGAGATTGCCGCACAAACCAGTGAAAAAGATTACCAGATTGTCCAGGAAAATACCCACGCCTACAGCGGCGGTTCCACCGATGTGGGGGATGTACAGCATCTGCAGCCGGTCCTTACCTTCAACACCGGCGGTAAAGTAAGCGGCCTCCACTCCGTTGACTTCGATATCGTGGATGAGGAACTTGCCTATGTGGTCACTGCAAAAATCTTTGCCCTCTCCGCTTACCGCCTGCTTCGGGACGGGGCTGTGAAAGCAAAAGAAATTGTAGAGAATTATCAGCCCATCTTTACCAAAGAGGAGTATATCAAATATATGGATTCCTTTATTAAGACGGAGACGTATCAGTAAGATAACAGAAAAGAAGGACGGGAGGTACTTTTTACAGCACCTTCCGTCCATTTACAGTCAACTTAAAGGTCGTTCCCAGTATCTCCGCCGACTTCCGGCAAAGCATCATTCTTCCCAGGAAAATCTCAAAATAATCATACATGGAACATATCTTTTCATCTACCTGAAGATTCAGGGCAATAACTGAACGATCCTTTTCAATCTTAAGTTTGGACTCTGTTACCGCATAATTCACACGGTCGTGTATATCAAAAGCGGCTCTCTCTTTTTCACGGACACGGCTTCTTCGTACATCCGTCTTATCAGCGATAATCAAAGCCGCAGATATCACATCCTCCGGACCTCCGGTGGATTCATCATGATTGCCGATAGCCGACATGATCGTAATCCGGTCATCCAGCGGCATATCCATCTCCTTCAGTAAAGAATTTGCCAGAAGGGCCCCGTACTCCGCATGATGGGTGCGATTGATGGCATTGCCGATATCATGCATATATCCGGCTATCTTTACCAGCTCTATCTCATGGTCTGAATATCCGAACCGCTCCAGTATCTTTCCTGCCTGACGCGCCACCTGCACGCAGTGAGCCTGGGAATGATCGGTATACCCAAGCTGTCCCAGATTTTCATCACCTTTCTTTAAATAGGCATTAATTAGGCGTTTGCGAAACGCCACAAGCCGCATAAATACGGCATTTTTTGTTACC
>NZ_CAKVZK010000058.1:0-6334 GCF_934835585.1 Clostridium sp. AF02-29
GACTTCTACCACCGATGAAGAAGATGTAGTCACCGTGACCGATGAGGAAACCGGTGCTCTGACCCCGGAGGGCAACCTGACACTGGTGGACGATTACCACACCAATTATTCCGATGGCAGTGGTCAGCAGTTCATTACGCTGGTGTCGAAGTCCGGCAACACATTCTATCTGGTCATTGACAGGAATAGTAAAGGGGCGCAGACCGTCCATTTTATGAACCTTGTGGATGAAGCCGACCTGTTGGCTCTGATGGAGGAAGAAGATGCGGACGCTTATACCGCCGAAAAGGAAGCGGCGGCGCAGGCTGAACAGGACAGGCTGAAAGCCGAGGAAGAAGCCAAGAAAGCCGCAGAAGAAGCGGCGGCATCCGGCACGGAACAGCTCAAGGAAAACAAGGTCACAAAGATCGCATCCGGCTTTCTGGGTGTGGTCGTGCTGATTGCACTGGCGGCAGGCGGCGGTTATCTCTATATCAAGATGAAGGGCGTAAAGCCTGCGTCCAAGAAAAATCAGCCGGACCCGGATGCGGATTATCACGATGAGGATGAAGATACGCTCCAGCTGCCGGAGGATGATGGTGACGAGGACGAAGAAGTGGATGTCAACGAGGATTATGAAGCGGAATCGGACGATGAACCTGTCTGATTAACGCAGCGTTGACCGGTGGGGCGGCTGAAAAGCCGTCCCCTTTACATAGCCAAATGGTTGGTGGGTGAACTGTTTTGAGCTATGAAGCTATGGACTCTGTAGGCGATATCTGATAAAATAGAAAGTAAGAACAGCTCAACAACTCGGAATTTTACCATCCAGCATCTCTCAAAAATAATAGGCATATTTTCATATAGTGTTGATTAAATGTCTATAAGTGCTCATATTCTGCGCATTTTGATCTGCATTTATTCATATCTATAAATCATCAAATACGTATTTATATTGGTATCTGGATTTTCGCCCTTCACACCCGTTCTCGTACGATCATGAGTGCATACCCCAGCAGGTTCGTTCCGTGCCACTTTTTCACGTCGAGTCGATCTGGGTCCTTCATCGATAAGCCGATGCCCCAGATGTGGTCCTTGACGGCGCACTCTGCGAGGATGGCGTCGCCGGTGGATTTGAGCTGAGCCTTCAGGTCTTCGTTCTGCTCAAACTTTGCGAGGAGGCCTTCGTAGACGAGGATCTGGCGCATGCCGTTCCATCTGCTTTCATCATAGTTTGAAACCTGGCGGCCCAGTTCCTTGATGCGGCCGACGTCATCGGTTTTCAGGATTTCTGCGGCGACCTTCTCGTCCCGAAAGCAGCGCGCCTTCTGGTACATCATGTACTGCTCCATGGATGAAAACCGGATGCCGTCCTTTTCGAAATCCGACCGATACCAGTTACTCAAATATCCGTATTCCTCATCCGGGTTGTGAAAGCCGATGATCTGCTTTGTATTCATAATCCGTTCCTCCTGTCTATATGCTGCAGATGGTTTTCTGCACTATGATCATAGCACTGTTCTACGACAAAATTTTTCACATCATACGCCTGATTTCGGCTGTCTTTATATAAATCCGTACTTTTTTCCCAGGTTCTCGGCTACCTGGGCGCCGGTTTTGCACTTTCCATCTGCGATATCCTGTCTCGCCTCCGAAAGCTGACTCAGCATCTCCTATTTACGGATGTTCTGGTAGTACCGGACCGGTTTCCCGTGCTCTTCGGCGTACTGGATTTCCGAGCGGGTGCTGTCACCGATGTAGCCGCCGACGTTGATGACGTAGATTTCGTCAGCCATGTCGATTTTCCGTTTGTGCATGTCGTCGAGCATTTCCTTCGTTTTCGAGAGGGTTCCTTCGTCCATGCCGTCCCAGACTTCCTGATCGCCGGCGTGGCCGAAGAGCCCGACGCTGATGACGATATAACCCGCAAGCGTCAGCCGCTTCTGGGCATCCATGAACTGCTCTTTGAAGCGGGTGCTGCCACAGAGCGTGACTACTTTATATTTTCCTACCATCTATCTTTCTCCATACTTCGCTCAGCAGTTCTTCCACTGCCTGTTCAACACGTTCATCTGTATCGTCTTTTAATGTCAGAGCCAGCGAGAGCGCGTCAACGCTATGTCCAGTAGCTAAAATCCGAGGATCGTATCTCCACATTTCTACCGCCACCTGAGTCTTCGAATCCTGAAGTCTGTTTGTCATAACGTTTTTCCATTGAGATATTTTATCTGTCGCATAGCACTCGACGGCTGGTGCGCTCAGCATCGAATATTCTGCCAGTGCCGAATATCCGCTTACCAGCATATCCGCCCCAATATACTCCTTCGGAACATAGACCGTTCGCTTTACCGGATTCAACAGAGTCTCTTCCGCTTTCTGAAACAGCACTTCCGGCGGATCTTCGGACAGCAGAATTTTCTGCACACCAGCTTTCTTTATCTGCAACAGCCCCATCTCCTCCAGCTGTCTCGATGCTCTCGATATAGACGTAGCTGTCAGCTTTAAATCCTTCGCTGCCTGGCTCGACGGCAGTTCTTTCGTGCCGCCGTAAATAAAATGCAATAAAAGCAGCTGCGCCGACGGAAGCAGATCTTCTCTTGGCTGCTTCTCCGCATCGCACCGCTCCTGCAAATACACGCTCATAAACGGCAGATAGATTTGTTTTCCATCTACGATAAACGGGATCTTTTCACGAAGCAGATATTCCTTTTGACGATAACTGAGTTCGTTTAGCACCAGCACGACAGGCAGGTTCTCTTTTTTCTGTATACGGGCAATATGCTTTTTCAGCACTTCGATCTGCTCCAACTCTGTCTTTGGATAAAGAAAAATCACTTTCTGTCCATCCATGGATACCTTCTGTAAACGATACCTTACAGCTATATAATTGGGCAGATGGTCAAACTCTGCGCGCTGAACTGTCGCTTTAATTCCCAGAACTTTATAGAGATATTCCATATGTTCTCCTTCTATTTAACTCTATTTTTGTATTATAACTTGTTTTAAGTTAAGTTTCGATATTAAAGTTAAGATAATTCAAAAAAATCATCAGGAAGCGGAAATATCATAAGAATAATTTAACACCATGGCACCTTCTTTTTCCTCTCAGATTTCCGTGCTCTGCCACTTTTATGAGCGTTCTTTTCAGTATTTTGCCACTTTCATGAGGGAATAATCCGTGCTTCATTACACTTTCATGAGCGAATTTATGCTGTAATATGACATTTTCATGAGGGAATTGGTGCTTCGATGCGACGTGAGGAGGTAGTGGGCGGAGGCATGGGCGCGATAAAGGCAACGAGTGCGAATGGGTGGACGCGACGTGAGAAGGTGGAGGGTGCGGACGCGTGGGCGCGGAGTGAGCAGGCGGAGGGCCGAGACATTGGCCCGGGAAAAGTGAGCAGAAATATACGAGTGTCAACGGGAGGGTTTTATGGTACAACTAGAAGTAGTTTTTTGATGGAGGTGCCTATGGAGCCGAAGGTCAGTATCATCGTGCCGGTGTATAACGCGGAGAAGAGTCTCGCGCGCTGTGTGGACAGTATTCTGAATCAGGAGTTTCGGGATTTCGAGCTGATCCTCATGGATGATGGAAGTAAGGATCGGTCCGGGGAGATCTGCGACGGATATGCGCGGGCGGATGCGCGCGTGGTGGTCGTGCATAAGGAGAATACGGGGGTGTCGGATACGCGAAACCAGGCGATCGCGCGGGCGCGGGGTACGTTTCTGCAGTTCGTGGACAGTGATGACTGGCTGACGGCGGATGCGACGAAGCTGATGGTGCGGGCGGCCGAGGAGACGGGCTGCGACATGGTGATCGCGGATTTCTATCGTGTCGTCGGAGAGATGGTGTCGCGGAAGGGGGATATCGACGCGGACCAGGTGATCGGGCGTGAAGCGTTCGTTGGCTTCATGATGGAGAACCCGGCGGACTACTACTATGGGGTGCTGTGGAATAAGCTGTACCGGCGCTCGCTTGTGGAGGCGCACGGGATCCGGATGGATGCGAAGCTCAGCTGGTGCGAGGATTTTCTGTTTAATCTCGAGTATGTGCGCTATGCGACGACGTTCTATGCGCTGCGGACGCCGGTCTACTATTATGTGAAGACGAAGGGTTCGCTGGTGAATCAGAAGATCAGCTTCGCGCGGACGGTGGAGATGAAACTCGCGATGTTCGAGTGCTACAACGACTTCTTCAAGCATGTGCTGGATGAGGATGCGTATGAGCGGAAGCGGCTGCAGGTCTATCATTTTCTAGTGGATGCGGCGAAGGATGGTTTCGTGTTCCCGGCGACGATTCCGGGGACGCAGAAGCTCGGTGAGGAGCGGAGCCAGGCGCTGCAGGAGGTGATTTCGGAGGATGGGATCATCGTGGAGAAGTACCGCGACCGGAAGCTGCTCGAGCGCTATCTCGAGTCGGTGGCGCTGAAGTATGATATGACGCTGGCGGAGCTGTCGCTGCTGCTGTATCGGAAGGACGCGGGAAAGGCGCTCACTCGAGGGGCTGAAGCGCAGATGCCTGCGCGGGAAGATGCCGTGGAGGCGACTGATCGAAAGGATGCCGGAAAGGCGCTGAGCCGGAAGGATCTCGCGGAGCTGATGCATATGAGCCGCGGGGATCTGCGCGCCGCGCTGCAGAAGCTGGTCTCACGCGGGATGCTCGAAGTGGTCGACGTGCCGAGGAAACGACGTGAAGCGGCGGAAACAGCCGAGGCGACCGGTCTTTTCGGAAAGCGTGGCGAGGCACAGGATGCAGACGCGAACGGAATGACGAAGAAAAAACGCGAGCCGCGGATGATTCGTCTCGAGCTGCTGCCGGCGTCGGATGCGGTGCTGCAGGATATCGCGGCCGCGGAGCGTGACTACGAGCAGGCGAAGTTCCGGGGATTTACCGAGGACGAGCTCCGGCAGTATACAGCGCTCGAGCGGCGTGTGCAGGAGAACGAAAAGCAGATACTGCAGAAGTGAGGATGGGCAGACGAACACCATCAGCGATGCCTGGCGATGAGTCAGCGAGGGGCAGAATGCGTTGCGGCGAGGCACAACGCATGCGCGGAGTGATGATGTGGAGGGCCGAAACATGGGCACAAGCGAGTAGGAGGCGGTGACTAGCCGCCGTCCTCTCACACCACCGTGCGTACCGTTCGGTACACGGCGGTTTCAACAGTTGACGTGCATAGACTGATAAGCTGTGGCAAGATCATAAAAGCCCCAGTTTGTAGACCTAAAACAGAATACCGTTCCTTACATAGCAGTCATGCGCTTCGGTGCCTGGCTGCTAATTTTTTTGCGAAAGGAGCAGTATCGAATGAAGCTTGTATTAGCGGAAAAGCCCTCGGTTGCCATGAGCCTCTCGAAGGTGATTGGGGCAGATCAGCGCGGGGACGGTTATATGGAGGGCAATGGCTACCTTGTCAGCTGGTGTGTGGGTCATCTGGTGGAACTGGCACCACCCAACATCTACGATGCCAAATACGTCAAGTGGAGTATCGCAGATTTGCCCATTCTGCCGGAAAGGTGGCAGTATCTGGTTTCTGCGTCCACCAAAAAACAGTTTGGCATCCTGCAAAAGCTCATGCACCGCCCGGATGTGGACAGTGTGATCTGCGCTACGGATGCAGGGTAGTGCGGTTGGGTGACTTAGGAGAAAGAAAAAAGAGACCTCATCTCGTTGAAAATCAAATTTCAAAATCATTAAAGGAGCTATTCAAATGAAACGAAATCAGAATTTCGACCTTAATCACTCTCAAAAAGCGCTTTCCTGCCGCTACAACATGGACACCAACCGGGTGGAAACCCGATTTGAAGATGGCACAACCCTTTCCATTGATTGTATCGCCATTGAGGACGAGTACGGCAATACCCCGGCACAGCGAGCTGAACTTGATTGGCTGCTATACAACAATCCGCTGGAGTACGCACGGATGGTGCTGAGCGGGGAGATAGAGCACTACCTCACGCTCGGTTGTGACCATGGCAAACTGAAAGACTAACCTCTAAATAGGCCAAACAACCCGCTACTTGCAGTCGCTGCAAATGGCGGGTTGTTGGCTTATTTTAAGTTTTTCCTTTGCTCATAGTAGTGCAAAATCAATGGCCCAACGGTCAAAGAAATCACAAACATCAGGCAAATCTACTGGTTTCTTATAAATGTCGTTCTAAAATTCAATGGATTTTGCTATTTCTAGCACTTGTTTTTTTCGACACGAAAGTCGATTCAACCCTATATCTTATGTATCTCTCGATGATTTCAAGTTTGCCATTTGGGTGGCTTGATTATTGAGAAAATTCTAAATTCCTAAAAGGTCTATCATTTTCATCAATCGCATCGTTATTGAGAATAAGCACTGCACCA
>NZ_CAKVZK010000059.1:0-6275 GCF_934835585.1 Clostridium sp. AF02-29
TAAAAAATACTGCGTGAAACCGATTTTCCGGTTCCGCGCAGTATTTATTCTGATTCATTGACTAAATTATCACAATCAGTCTTTCTTTTCTTTCTCGTCGCTCTCATCCTCGAAGAAATCGTCGTCGAAATCATCATCGAAGTCGTCCTCGAAATCTTCCAGATAATCTGGAGTAAAGAAACGATATACGCCGTATGCAATCGCTGCAACTGCTGCTACAATACCGATAATGGCTAAAATCCAGAGAATACAGTTTTTCTGTTTCTCCTCTTCTTCTTTTCTGTGAAGGAATTCATTCAGTTTGGTTGCATTCATGATCTCTTCTACTCTGGAGAGCGCATCTTTGCTCATCATATCAAATTTATTCATACACTCCACATCCTTTCCCGCGTTTTGATCCGCAATTCTTGATTTTATTATACCATCTCTCAGCCGATTTTACTATATTTTTTATTGGATCTGGCGAAAATGTTTTAATACGGCATTACTGTTTTCGCATACGTGTACCGTAACAATACGGCAAACACGGTCTAACATTTCACCAGTTTTGCAAATGAAGCGAACATTTTTTTCACGCCCACGCGGTCAAAATTAACCGTCACCTCAAAATCCTTGCCGCCGTCCGCGATCTTCTGCACCGTTCCCTCGCCAAATTTGAGGTGGCGGACTCGGTCGCCCTCGCCGTAGGAAAGATGGTCGGCCTTCTGGACCGTAAATGCCTTGCCAAATGACGGTGCCGGGCTGGCTGGACGGCTGCTGGAACTATAAGCGCTCTTATATGGATCCAGCGTGCGGCTAGAACCAGCACTTCCGGAACCATTCACACCGCCCCAGCCGCTCATCCGGGCTGCGCCGCGCTCCCAGGCGGCATCGTTCTCTGAAAGAGGGTGTTTTCCAGACATTCCGCCAATCCGCACCCGATCGCCGTCTCCCGCGCCAGATACACCAAAGCTGCCCGTTGTCCAGCCAGAAGTCCCCGAATCTTCAAATCCGCGTCCGCCCCGGCTCATACCAGCAGCCCGTCCAAAGACGGTCGGCTGCTCTTCCTCGTCCAGAAGCTGCGGCGGAATCTCCTCGATGAAGCGGCTGACCTTCGCAAACCGCGTTTCTCCATTGACCATGCGCTGTCTCGCCGCCGTCAGCGTCAGTTCTTTCTCCGCACGGGTGATTCCGACATAGCAGAGACGTCGTTCTTCTTCGATGGCGTCCTTATCATCCGAAAAGATGGACATGCTGCTCGGAAACAGCCCGTCCTCCATGCCGCTTAAATAGACATACGGAAATTCCAGACCTTTTGCGCCGTGCAAAGTCATCAGGACAATCCTGTTTTCGGATTCGTCCAGACTATCTACATCCGCTACCAGCGCAACCTCCTCCAAAAATCCGTCCAGCGTCGGTTCCTCCGCCGTGCTCATATAGCCGGTTGCCTTATTAACCAGCTCTTCCACGTTCTGCAGACGTGTTTCTCCCTCGATCTCGCCTTCCGCCTCCAGATCCTTCTTATATCCCGTCTCTTCCAGAATCGCCTCGATAAGTTCCGGGAGCGAAAGGACCGAAAGCCGCGACCGGAAGTTTTCGATCTGCTCCGTAAACTTCTCGATCTTATCCGCCGCCTTGCCGATCGTCGGCACGCCGCGCACGCGCAGCAGCGCATCATAAAAGCTCATGCCATTGGCAGACGCATAGATCGTCACTTTTCCGATCGAGGTCGCACCGATGCCGCGCTTCGGCACATTGATAACTCGCTGAACCGCCAGATCATCGCGCCCATTCGCAATCGTCTTTAAATAGCAGAGAATATCCTTGATTTCCTTGCGCTGATAGAAATTGACGCCACCGACCAGCCGGTACGGAATGCTGTAATAAATACATTTTTCCTCCAGAAGACGCGACTGTGCATTGGTACGGTACAGCACGGCAAAATCCGAATATTCCGCATTTTTCTCTTCTTTCTCACGCTCAATATCACGGATAATGGCGTCTGCCTCCTCGTATGCCGTGTCATACTGACGGAAGCGCACCTTCGGTCCCTCGTCATTCGCCGTCCACAGCGTCTTGTCCTTTCTGCCGCGGTTGTGGCGGATCACCTCATTTGCCGCGTTCAGGATGCTCTGGGTGGAACGGTAGTTCTGCTCCAGCTTGATAACGCGTGCGCCCGGAAATGCTTTCTCAAAACTTAAAATATTTTCGATATTTGCCCCGCGGAATTTGTAGATCGACTGATCATCATCACCGACCACACAGATATTTCTGTACTTCTTTGCCAGCAGATCGACCAGCTTAAACTGTACAAGGTTCGTGTCCTGGTACTCGTCCACCATGATATACCGGAATTTATCCTGATAATATTCCAGCACATCCGCGTTTGCCTCGAAAAGTTCTACCGTTTTCACCAGCAGATCGTCGAAATCCAGGGCATTATTCTTCTTGAGTTCTTTCTGGTATTCCCGGTAAATCTGAGCAATCTTTTTCTCCCGGAAGTCCGCTCCCGCCTGCTGCTCAAACTCATCCGCCGTGATCCGGTCATTTTTCGCCGCAGAAATCCGTGACAGCACCGCCCGCTCCTTAAACTGCTTCGGATCCGCCTGCATTTTCTTGAGCACCTGCTTCATCAGCGTTTTCTGATCGTCGCCGTCATAGATAGTAAAATTCGTGTCATATCCCAGACGGTCGATAAACCGGCGCAGAATCCGAACGCAGCTCGAATGGAAAGTGCTGACCCAGATCGCCTCCGCGCCTTCCCCCACAATCTTATCCACACGCTCGCGCATCTCCGCCGCCGCTTTATTGGTAAATGTGATCGCCATGATATTCCACGGCGCCACCCGTTTTTCCTCGATTAAATACGCAATCCGGTGTGTCAGGACGCGCGTCTTTCCTGAACCGGCGCCTGCCAGAACCAGGAGTGGTCCCTCCGTGTGAAAAACCGCCTCCCGCTGCATCGGGTTAAGTGTGTCGTATTTGCTCATATATGTTTCGTTCCCTTCTATACTCTTATATAATCTATTTTTAATGACAAAAAGTATGTTCGAATACGCTCTAGTATAATCTATTTTCTCTTGGATGTCACGGAATTTTCATTGATTTTAAATTTCTCCTTGCTATCTGGTTTTCAAAACTATATAATATCACATAGAGAGTTCATGACAGCGGAAGCGCCAAAATCGCCTCCCTGTTTCGCATCTTTCGAATTTCAACGCAGCGAGGTACATACATGAAATCAAACGAAGAACGCCTGCAGGATCTGCTGGCTTATGTTGATAGTCTGACCCGGGTGCATCCATCGGAGATTCCCGGTATTGATTTATATATGGATCAGGTCACGACCTTCATGGACAGCCACCTGAACACTTCCAAATGGCTGGGCGAGGATAAGATCCTGACCAAAACCATGATCAATAACTATGCCAAAAATAACCTGCTGCCGCCGCCCGTCAAAAAACGCTACTCCAAGAATCATCTGCTGATGCTGATTCTGATTTATTATTTTAAAAATGTGATATCCTTTCGGGATATTGAACAGCTCTTCTCGCCCATCAGCGAGCACCACTTTTCCCATGGTTCCAGCCCGGAATTAGAAGAGCTTTACAACGAAATCTTTTCGCTGGAAAAAGGGCAGCGCAAGCGCTTGCAGGAAGACGTCATGGCAAAATTTGACGCCGCCAGCCAGACATTCAAGGACTATGACTGTGAAGACCGCGAGTATTTACAGCTGTTCGCCTTTATCAGTGAGCTGGCGTTTGATGTCTATCTGAAAAAACAGATGATTGAAATCCTGGCGGAACAGCTCCGGCAGGAGACACCGGTGAATCCGAAGAAAAAGAAATAGGCAGCACTTCCGCTGTACCGCCACACTCAAAAATAGGCTAAACAACAAAAATTTCAACCCATTGCACCATACACGATAAAAAAGACACTGGAATCACTTCCCCTTGTGGGAATTCTTTCAATGTCTTTTTTCTTTCATTTCTTTTTATCTTTCATTCAACCAGCTGCCAGCTCCTGGGACAATTCCACCCCAAGCCAAATTTGTCCATCTTTGGCAGGTTGGTTTGCTACACCTATGAAAGTACGCGCTTTATCTATCGTGCGTATATTCCTACTTCGTCTTACGCTTCCGTTTTCTCCGCCTCTTCCTGCTCTTTCACACGCGCAAATACCATATCATATCCGTCGCTTCCGTAATTTAAAGAACGGTTGACACGGCTGATCGTCGCTGTCGATGCGCCGGTCTTGTCCGCGATCTCCAGATATGTCTTCTTCTCGCGCAGCATCTTCGCTACTTCATATCTCTGGGAAAATGATAAAAGTTCATTAACTGTGCATACATCCTCGAAAAAGCTATAGCATTCGTCGGTATTTTTCAGTGTCAGAATCGCCTGGAACAGATGATCCACAGCTTCTGTTTTCAGTTTTTTATTCATAATGCAAGGCACCCCTTTTTAATATGTACTCCGAAAATATATTCATTTTTCCTTTTTTCTTATATTAACATATTAAAGTTTTAAAGTCTAGTATCTTGCCTATTTTTATGAATATTTTATTTTTCATCTGTTCACGCAATATACATTTATGCGAATCTGTCAAATCTTCTACAGCATAAACTTCTCCACCACATGAGCCACACCGTCGTCGTTGTTGGAATAGGTAATAAAGTCTGCAGCTTTCCGCACCGGAAGCACCGCATTCTCCATCGCTACGCCTAATCCGGCATACTGAATCATCGTGAGGTCGTTGTAGCCGTCCCCACAGGCAATCATCTGCTCACGCGAAAGCCCGATGTGAGAAAGAAGGCGCTCTAACGACTGTGCTTTATCGATGCCCCTCGGAAGCACCTCCAGGAAAAACGGCTCCGAACGGTAAACGCTGAAATTCTTCCCCATCGCCGCCTTGACGCGCGGCTCGACCATCGCCAGGTAGTCTCCATCCTCCATCATCAGGTATTTCGGTACCGGATACGTGATCGCAGCTTCCATGTCGTCCACCTGTACTAACTCCATGCTGTTGATCCGCGCTTCCAACTTTGCATAGAGACTGTCACTCTGGTTCGTCAGAAGCTTTGCCCCCGCCTCATCGTAACTCAAAAGCCCCACCTGTTCCTCCTCGGCCAGGCGTATAATCTTCTGATTCGCCTCCTGCGGCAGGGAACGGCTGAATATGATCTCGCCGGTTTTGCAGTTCGTGATCCTGCCTCCATTAAACGACAGAATATAACTGCCGTATTTTGCCAGCTCCAGCTCTCTCGCAAGCGGCAGCACCCCCGGCGTCGGACGCCCGGACGCCAGTACAATCTTCTTTCCGCGCTCCTGAAGCTCCATCAGACGCTGCTTCGTCTTTGGCGTAATCACCTTATCTCTGTTTGTTAAGGTTCCGTCCAGATCCAGGACGATAATCTCATAACTATGTTTTTCGGTCATATTTACTCCACATTCAAATCATACATACTATTACACGTATATACGATACTTGGAAAAGGTGAATTTGTCAATTAGCAACATGCCACATTACTTAATGCAAGGTATTCTGAACTCTTTTCTTTACAATCACAGGATCAAACGGTCGGATGATATAATCCGTGATTCCCATGTCATATGCTTTACGCATCGTATCAACCGGTTCTTCCGAAGAAATCATGATTACAGGAGTTCCCGTAATACACTGACTTTGGTTCATCCATTTCAAAACATCAAAGCCATTCATCTGTGACATATTGATGTCTAAAAGCATCCGATCAATTCCAACATTCTCTCCCAGCAGCTGAGTGACCTGACTTCCATTTTCTGCTTCCAGATAATCATATGTTTCTCCCAGAATTTCTTTCAACCTATCTCTGTTAAATTCCGCGTCATCTACAATCAGTATTTTTTTCTTTTATCCGTATTTTAATTTTCTATATATATGCAGTTTTTATGAAGTTCTAAACACCTGGTCAAAAACAGCAAGTATGGTTTTTATATCAATCGGTTTTGCAATATGTTGATCCATTCCTGCTTCTTTTGCTCTTATTCTGTCCTCTGTGAACGCATTTGCTGTCATTGCAATGATCGGTATCGCCTTAGCATCCTTTCTATCCATGGAACGAATCGTCTTTGCTGCTTCATAACCATTCATAACCGGCATCATGATATCCATAAGAATCGCATCAAATTCACCGGGTTCACTTTTTTTGAATCGTTCAACGGCTTCCTGCCCATTCCATGCCTTAGTCACGACAGCACCTTCATTCTGAAGCACAAATTCAGCAATTTCCATGTTCAGCTCATTATCTTCTGCCA
>NZ_CAKVZK010000060.1:0-6003 GCF_934835585.1 Clostridium sp. AF02-29
GAGCAGGCGGAATTCAGCTTCTGGGAGAAATATGATGACTCCCATACCGTGATCCGGATCGCCACAAGCTGGGCGACAACGAAGGAACACACTGACGCGCTGATCGAGCTTTTAAAGATGAACCGGGCTTGACCTGATGCTCCCGTACAGCGCCTGGTTCCGTCCAATATTACATATTTCAGGAGGTATTTCCATGACAGACAGACAACAGCTGATCGTAAACAACGTAGATACCGTAAAACAGCTCATCCTCGACGCAGAGCGCTGGATCTGGGCTCATCCGCAGACCGGCTACACCGAGTGGCAGGCCCACGACTATCTCGCAGAGAAATACGAGGCACTTGGATACACACTCGTCAAAGCCGGAAACATTCCGGGCTTTTACACCGATGTTGAGACAGGAAAACCAGGACCAAAGGTAGCGATCTTCGGTGAACTGGATGCCCTCGATATCGCGAACCATCCGGAATCCGTAAACGGAATGACCCACTGCTGTGGACATAACGCCCAGTCCGCTGCACTTTTAGGAATCGCAGCCGCATTGAAACAGCCCCACGCCCTCGACGGTCTCTGCGGATCCATCCGCCTCGTTGTCGTTCCGGCCGAGGAGATGATCCAGCTGGCATTCCGTGAAGAACTCCGCCAGAAAGGCATCATCAAGTACAACGGCGGTAAGACCGAGTTCATGTACCGTGGTCTCTTAGATGGTGTCGACATGGCTATGATGGTTCACGGCATGACAAAAGGCTCTGGTGTCAATGAGGACGGCGATACCGATCTTGACTTTCAGGCACTGCTCGGAATGAACGGATGTATAGCGAAAAATATCCGCTACAAAGGAAAATCTGCCCATGCAGGCGGAGCTCCTCATATGGGAGTCAACGCGGAGTATGCCGCTATGCTGGGTCTCCAGGCATGCAACGACCTCCGTGAGACATTCCAGGAGAAAGATACGATCCGCTTCCATCCGATCCTCATGGGCGCAAACTGCGCCGTAAACATTATCCCGGATGAGATGAAGATCGAGAGTTATGTCCGTGGAAAATCCTTAGAGGCGATCAAACGCGAGAATATCAAGGTAAACCGTGCGCTGACCGGTGCCGCACTGTCTATGGGCGCAGGCGTTGAGCTGAGCGACCGCCCTGGTTACGCTCCGGAGTATCATGATCCGACATTCATGAAGCTGGCTGAGGACTGCTGCGTGGCACTTTGCGGAAGAAAGAAAGTTGTCTTCGACTATAACGGCTGGAGCACCGGTTCCTCCGATTTCGGCGATGTCACCTGCGTAATGCCGGGCGTGCAGATCAACGCGGGCGGCGCTGTCGGCACACTCCACGGCATCGACTTCCAGATCACCGATCCGAACCGCATGTGCGTGAACGCCGCAAAGGTTCAGCTCTTCCTCGTAGATGCCCTGCTCTCCAACAATGCTGTGGCAGCAAAAGAGATCATCGCAAACTACAAGCCGCAGTACCCGTCTATCAAGGCATACCTTGATGCCATCGACGCACTGACACTTGATAAGGATGCTGTTCGATATGATGAAAAGGGAAACGCGATTGTAGATTTCCAGAACTAAGCAACCCAATTTCCTTCCGGGCAGCGCAATGCCACCGAACATTTCCCAAAAGCATTGTCTGTTCATTTCCAATCATATACAGCTTATATAAACGTCCGTCGGAGATGTCCCATGTCTCCGACGGATTTTTTGCTTTTCCTCCTTCCTTTCCCCATCAACAACGTATTCTCCAGTTTTCTCTTGCTCTTTTTGTTTCCTGCGATAAAATACTTTCAAAAACAGAAAGGTATGATAATACTATGAGAAAAACTGCTCTTCCCACAGACCGTCTTTCTGAAACGGCCCGTCAAAAACTCTCCAGGTTCGAAGCGTGGCTGCTCCGGAATGGAAAATCTTACCAGACGATCCGTTCCTATCTCTATACTGCCAGGCATTTTCTTTCCCTGTACCCCGAAGTCACACATGACAATCTGATGCTCTATAAATGCTATCTCATCGACAGGTACAAGCCCAACACCGTAAATTTGAGGATCCGCGCAATGAACTGTTTTATGGAATTTCTCGAGCTTCCTGACTCCAGGGTTCTTATGGTCCGCCTTCAACAGAAACCATTTCTGGAAAATGTGATCAGCCAGGTCGACTATGAGTACCTGAAAAAATGTCTTCTGCGTGACGGAAAGCCTACCTACTACTTTGCCGTGCGGATCATGGCCGCCACTGGCGTGCGGATCAGCGAACTTCTCCAGATCCGTGTGGAAGATATGATCCGCGGTCAGATGGACCTGTACTCAAAAGGTGATAAGATCCGGCGGATCTACTTCCCGCAAAATGTCCAGGAGACCTGCCTGCTGTGGCTTCAAAACGAAAAGCGCACCAGCGGCAGCTTATTTTTAAACCGTTTCGGAAATCCGATCACCACAAACGGGATCCGGGATCAGCTTAAGGTTTTTGCACTTCGATACAATCTGGATCCATCTGTCGTACATCCCCATGCATTCCGGCATCTGTTTGCCAAAAATTTTATAGAAAAATGTGATGATATTGCGCTCCTGTCCGACATTCTCGGACATGAGAGTATTGAGACTACCCGCATTTATCTGCATAAAAGCAGTACCGAACAACAGAACCTTTTCAATCAGATCGTAAACTGGTAAAATTCCTGCTGCCCTGTTATTATTCAAAGGATACACTATGAAAGAACTTCCAAAAGACCAGGAAAACCTGGCAGAATCATTTAGATTATATTTAAGAAAAAAGAATATGTCTGAAAATACCAGAGATGCATACGGACGGGCTATCAGACAGCTTCTGTCCACCTATCCCGTTCCAACTGAATCTCTTCTCCGAAAATACCGGAGTCTTTTAATTGCCAATTACCGCCCTGCAACGATCAATCAGCGTATCTACGCCGTAAATCATTTTCTTCTTTTCCTGGAGGAAGAACAGCCAGAGCTCTCCCCGGATCTCTCCGGCTTCCGTCTTCGCACGGTAAAGATTTCCCGCGACACCTTCCAGGACTCCATTATCACAAACGAAGACTGTGAGACGCTCCAGCGGAACCTGAAAGCAGAGCACCACGATTTCTGGTATTTCATCGTCCGTTTTCTGGTGACCACCGGTGCCAGGGTCAGTGAGCTGGTGCAGATCAAGGCGGAACATTTAGCCTGCGGGTATCTTGATCTCTACTCCAAAGGTGGGAAGATCCGCCGCATCTACATCCCGGATTCCCTCTGTCAGGAGGCAAAAGCCTGGTGTGACCGCCGCGGTATCACCTCCGGCTTTCTTTTTGTGGGAAAAAATGGACGCCCCGTGACGACCAGAGGCATCCATTCCCAATTAAAACACTATGCAGTCCGGTATGGCATCGATCCTGATACCATGTACCCGCATTCTTTCCGCCACCGGTTCGCGAAGAATTTTCTGGCTCGCAGCAGCGATATCTCTCTATTGGCGGATCTTCTCGGGCATGAGAGCATCGAGACCACCCGCATCTACCTCACACGTTCCAGCAAGGAACAGAAACTCCTGCTGGACAAGATGGTGACCTGGTAGGTCCGGCGTAAAAGCGCCATTATGATCTTAGTTCCACTGGATGGAATCCCACGCGGCAGAATCCTCAAACCCAAGTTTCCAGCACGCGACTCCCGCCAGATCGTTCTGACGGACCACGTTCATCTTTTCTTTTAAGGACCGCTCCTCCTCCATCCAGAGGAACCAGGCACCGTCATTTGTCTGTTTCTCGCCATAATATTGGGCGGTATCCGCCTGCCAGGTGAGTTCCACCTGGTTATTGTCTATCCACTTCTTCGCATCCGCGATTCCCATCGCCTTGGAGGTGATGGATCCGTCCCCGGCTTCGATCCAGAGTCTCGTGTAGAACGGAACGGCATTGATCAGCTTCTCCTTCGGGACATCCTCGAGCATTCCGGAGATTCCATTCTTCACGTAGCTGATAGAGGACACAGAGCCCGGCTCGCCGCCCGCAAAGTGCTCATCATATCCCATCATAATCACATAATCCACAACGGTTCCCTGTTCTTTCAGGTTGTAGAAGCTGTTGTATCTCGCCGGAACATAGTTGTCCACGGACAGGACAATGCCTTTCTGGCGGCACGGGATCGATAATTCCCGGATAAATTCGATATAATGGACGCCCGCCTCTGTTTTCAGGCTCTCAAAATCAAGGTTCAGACCATCCAGGTCATATTTTTCCGCATCCGCGATCAGGCTGTCGATCAGCTTGCGGCGGGTAGAGGTGGATGCTAACAGCGTCTCCGTCTGGACATCGGCACTGAAGTTGTCGATCAGCGCCCACACCTGGAGCCCCTTTGCATGGGCCTTCGCCACATAATCTTTGCTCGCCAGTGACTTATAGCTTCCGTTGTTGTCTGTCAGGGAAAACCATGTCGGGGAGATCACGTTCATCCCTTTTGTCTTTGCCAAAATGCTGTCAAAGGTATTGTTTCCGTCCTGGCTTGTTACCTGGTGCCAGCCGAGAACGATCTTTCCGCTCATGCTGGTATTCTTGTATACAGGAGCTGTGAAATTTCCGGAAAATTTCTGGCTCTCCGCGGCTGCCAGGCGCTTATTTTCCACATATCCGATATTTCCGTCGGAAGATGCGACCTTGGACCATTTCTCCATCGTATCGAGAACGGTCACCGTATCGTCCTCTGCGAGGTCTGTGAGGATCTTACTCTTTACGCCGCCTTTTACTCGCAGACTTCCAGCCTTTTTCACCCGCGCTATATTTCTTGTTCCCCAGTCATTGATCAGGACACGTCTTCCATCCCCGGAGTCAAAGGTCTGGATCTGCACATCCGTATAGTTTGCGATCAAACCCAGCGTCAGATAGACCTCATCATCTTTTACAAGAAGCAGCGGAGCGCCGTTGGCCCCCTTTGTCTCCGCGTCCGCATAGACGATCTGGTCCGGGAGCGCGTACACGAGAAGGTCTTCCGTGCTGTCCCAGTAGAACCGCTCATTAATGTGGTCATTCACCCAGGAGACCGGCAGATACGTCTGTCCATTTTCATAGATTCCTGTCTGCTCCTGCCGCTCATAGTTATAGAGGATCGCGGTCTCATCCCCGGACACATCATAGACTTCCGCGAGATCCGCCCGCTCTTTCGTTGGCATATACCGGTCCAGTACCTGGAAACCGACAAATCCCACGGCGATCAGGATGATCAGACCGACAGCAACCAATACAGGAACTATTTTTCTCATTCGTTATCACTCTTTCCGCACGCCGGTTCCCAGAATTCTGCGTTCATTTCCGTCTCTCACCGGCGGCATGCTGAATCGTTATTTATTACGGATGATCCGGCAAGGTATACACAGATCGTATACTTTGCCGGATCTTCAAGATAGCTTAAGTATACCACAACGCGGAATGTCTGTCTGTTAACTTTTTGTAACGAATTGTTGTCAGCAGTCTTACGAATCATCTGGCAGAACGATCCCCCAGCTGTTGAATCTATATTACTTCGTACATATAACCTGGTTCATTTCCGTGCGATTTACTGCTATCCAGTACCGCCAGATCCATTCTATTCGGTATCCTCCGTCTTTCCTTATTTTCTCGTTCTTCTCCTCCGACCTTTCGTCTCCATGATATCCGCTTCGCTCAGATAGACCTTATCAAACCGTATCTCCTTCAGACCGCCGCCTTCCGCCTGGACATAATCTCCCATATAGAACATTCCATCCTCACGAACTTCAAACAGTTTCTCCCATTCTCTCTGCCCGGAAAGTTTTCCGTCCATGTAGATCGGGATTCCTTTTTCCGTGTACCGCTTAAGTCCATTCAGATAGCGCGTCATCTCCTCGACACTTCGATTTTCCGAGTCATACGTTCCGCTTGCTGTTTCCATACCCATATACACCTTTCTTTTCTTCGTGCCGCATATCTATGGCATGCACGGTCTTATCGATGCTCTTCATTGAACGTTCTCCCTCTGCGCTGTCGATTTTAAGTTATT
>NZ_CAKVZK010000061.1:0-5284 GCF_934835585.1 Clostridium sp. AF02-29
CTCGAAGAAATGTGGAATCGTTTTAAGCGTGTAAACTATTTTGTTGATGATCTTTCGTGGGGAGAAGTATCGGAAACAATAGTAGATAAGATTGAAAAAATTGCAGTCAGTTAATTCGAGGCAAACCAGATTGAAACATCAATCCAATAATATGAATGTGCTGATGGAATTTATCAGAAGAAATGTAATGAATTGGTATGAAAAGGGAATAAAAATAAAAGACAGGAACAAGTTTTGAAGAAATATCCTCTAAGAGATAGTGAAATATCTATTGTCTTAGAGGATTTTTGTTGAAGAATTTTAATATTCAAGAGTTTGTTTTTTCCTCTTTGACATTAAGCTATGGTTTAAGCCGTAGCTGGCTTTATGTTAGTAATTTTGGAGTAGGATTCGTGAGAGTTCTACCCTGTTGTTGATTTTGACAGTGATGTAAGAGAACGACGGATATGCAGTGAAACCATAATACAATAAAAAGAATATTTGCTGATTTCTCATGAACGTGATACACTTATAGATAAGCTGTATCGGCTGTCGATCACGACCGTTTCGGCGGTGTGAAAATGAGAAATTCCGGCACCGGAGGCTTTCAGAGTCACGATCATGCGACCGTGCGAAAGTTCCGGTGCCTTTTTATTTCAAAGGAAAGTGCGCCCTGATGAAAGCGGCAGAGAATATTTTGAGCGGTATTTGAGAAAGGAAACAGGAGATGGATGACAAAAAAATAGCCGTACTGATCGATGCGGAAAATGTGTCCGGCAAGTATATCAAGCTGATTTTAGATGAGGTCAGCAATTATGGAAGTGCGACATACAAGCGCCTTTACGGCGATTTTCAGACGCCGAGCGTGCGGGCGTGGATGAAGAACCTGCGCGACTATGCGATCACGCCGGTTTTCCAGTACAATTATACGCAGGGGAAAAATGCCTCCGATTCGGCGCTGATCATCGATGCGATGGATATTTTATATTCGGGCAATGTGGATGGCTTCTGTATCGTCACCTCGGACAGTGATTTTACGAAGCTGGTGCTGCGCCTGCGTGAGTCAGGCATGACGGTGATCGGCATGGGAGAGCGCAAGACGCCGAATGCATTTGTCTCGGCGTGTGAGACATTTAAATTCCTGGATATTTTATTAAACGATGAAAATCCGTCGCAGAATCCGTCCCTGCCGCAGACGCGCAAGGAGAGTGAGGCGGATGGTTCCAGAAAAGAGGCAGAGAAAGAAAGCGATCCGAATGCAGTCAGCAATATTCCGAACATGGAGGAGATGGAGAAAGAGATTATCTCGATCATCAACACACATGCGGACGATGACGGATGGGTGGATTTATCGGAGCTGGGAGACAATCTTCCAAAGCGTGTGCCGGGATTTGACCCGCGAAATTATAAATGCACGAAGTTAAAGCAGTTTATCGAGCTGTTTGATTGCGTTGAGGTTCGGTCAGCGCGCAATCCGCACAATAAGATTCTGTCGATCATCTATGTGCGTGTCAAACAGAAAGAAGAAAAGCCGGTACTTTCCAAGGTACGGCGCGGCGGAAAACGGAAGAAGGATGCGGACGCGGAAGAAGAGTAAGCATATGCGGTTCGTATGAGAATAAAAAGTTGCAGAAGCGGCTGTGATTCGTATGAGGCTGGAAGAATGCAGCAGTGGTTGTAGTGTTGTGTCAGCTGTTACAAAGACAGACTGTAAATTGAAAAGTGAAGGATAGCAGATAGGAGAGACAGGAATATGACAAAGGAAGAGCTTGCATTAGAGGTAATTGATCGCCTGAAAAAAGAATATCCGGATGCGGGCTGTACGCTGGACTACAATCAGGCGTGGAAGTTGCTGGTCAGTGTCCGTCTGGCAGCGCAGTGTACCGATGCGCGTGTCAATGTGGTAGTCAAAGGATTGTTTGAGAAATATCCAAATGTGGCGGCATTGGCGGATGCTCCGGTGGAAGACATCGAGGCGATTGTGAAGCCGTGCGGTCTGGGACACAGCAAGGCGCGGGACATCAGCGCCTGTATGAAGATGCTGCGCGACGAGTACGGCGGGCATGTGCCGGATGATTTTAACGCTCTGTTAAAGCTTCCGGGAGTCGGCAGAAAGAGTGCCAACCTCATTATGGGGGATGTGTTTGGAAAACCGGCGATCGTCACGGATACGCACTGCATCCGCCTGGTAAACCGGATAGGGCTGGTGGAAGGAATCAAGGACCCGAAGCGCGTGGAAATGGCACTCTGGAAGCTGATTCCACCGGAGGAGGGCAGCGATTTCTGCCACCGCCTGGTGTATCACGGGCGCGAAGTCTGTACAGCGCGGACGAAACCGTACTGTGATAAATGCTGTCTGCAGGATATCTGCGCGAAGGCAGGCGTGAAGTAGAAAGTCTGAAAAAGTCATGGAAACAGATGCAGATAGGAAAAGGATGACAGGAGGCAGAAAAATGGACGAAGAACGGCAGGAGACAGCGGATTGGCGCATCGTCTGGCAGATGTTTTTTCCATGCGTCATCAGCGATTTAATCGGCGGATGCGTGGAGGTGCTGGGGCATCTGAATGGAAATATGGGAAGAATCGTTTCGTCGCTGCTTACAGTTGTTGTGATTTATCCATTTTACTGGCGGAGGATCCAGAAAAAGAAAGAAAACAGGCGCATAGCAGAGGCAGACGGGATGAAAGAGCAGGTCTCTCCACAGATAAAGACGACAAAGGGAGAGAAAAGTGGATATTTCTGGGAAAAAATGCCGGATGCGTGGAAAATCCTGCTGGGGGCAGCTGCGTTCAGCGCTGTGTTTAACATGATTTTCTGGGCATTAGAAAAAAAGGAGATTTTCCTGGGAGTGCTGCATATTGCAGTGCAAAAGGTTCGGATGACTGGGCAGGCAGCTGAAGCGGTGTCTCTGTGTTTGAAAATGCCTCAGGGGGATATGCTTGCGGCAGCTCTGGGAAAAGGTGCGTCGGAGGGCGCCGCCGCTTTATTTTCCGGCGCCCTGTGGCAGCAGTTCTTTCTCATGGGCATTGCCGCCCCGCTTTCCGAAGAACTGCTGTTTCGCGGCATTTTATTTGAGCGCCTGCGTATGGCGCTCCCATTTTTCTGGGCGGCACTTGGATCGGCGGCATTTTTCGGGTTGGTGCATGGAAACTGGGCGCAGGGGATTTATGCGACGCTCATGGGACTTATACTGGCGTGGCTGTATGAAAAAAAGAACCGTCTGTGGGAACCTGTGTTATTTCACAGTGCAGCAAATTTGACGGCGATGCTGATGCGGGGGCTTCTCTGGCACTGGTGAGGACATAAGAATACAAACAATTTCGAGAACGCAGGATTGTGTTTGCTCGAAGAAAGAACAGGAGGAGATACTACGATGCTTTCATTTGCAAGCGATTATACAGAGGGCGCCTGCGAGGAGATACTTCAGAAGCTGGCGGAGACGAACCGGGAGAGTCTGCCGGGATATGGCATGGACCGGTACTGCCAGAGTGCCGCCAGAAAAATACAGGAGGCGACCGGATGCCCGGAGGCGGAGGTTTATTTTCTGGTGGGCGGTACCCAGACGAATGCGGTCGTGATCAGCAGCATTCTTGCACCGTATGAGGGCGTAGTGGCAGCGCAGACAGGGCACGTGAGTATTCATGAAGCCGGGGCGATCGAGTACACCGGGCATAAGGTGTTGCAGCTTCCGGAAAAAGATGGGAAGATTGATCCGGCGGATCTGCAGGAATATCTGCAAAATTTCGAGGCGGACGCAAACAATGATCATATGGTATTTCCGGGAATGGTGTATCTTTCCCATCCGACGGAATACGGAACCTTATACAGCCGGAAGGAGCTGCAGGCGATCTCGGAGATCTGCCGTTCGTATGAAATCCCGCTCTATCTGGACGGAGCGCGTCTTGGATATGGTCTGGCGGGAGAGGAAAATGACCTGAGTCTTTCGGAGATCGCGCATCTGTGTGATGTGTTTTATATCGGCGGCACGAAGGTGGGCGCATTCTGCGGAGAGGCAGTTGTATTTGGTGAGAAGAAGAATGTTCCGGCGCATTTTATTACCCGGATCAAGCAGCAGGGCGCGCTGCTGGCAAAGGGACGCCTGCTGGGAATCCAGTTTGACGTGCTGTTTACAGACGGGCTGTACGAGCGCCTGGGACGCCATGCGGTAGAGATGGCGGCGGCTTTAAAGAAAGGGTTAAAACAGCGCGGTTATACGTTTTTCCGTGAGTCCCCGACCAACCAGCAGTTTGTGCTCTTGGAAAATGACCGGATGGAGCAGATTGAAAAAGAGGTTTCCGTGAGCTTCTGGGAGCGGTATGACGAGGATCACACAGTTGTTCGTTTTGCAACGAGCTGGGCGACCAGAGAGGCGGATCTGGAACATTTGTGGGAGATTTTAGATCGGATTGAGGCAGAAAGAGAGAAGTAGAGATGGAACGTAATGTAACGATGGCGGAGATTTCAGATGGAAAGCTGTACAGCCGGGACGATATGGTAAAAGCCGGATGCGATGATTGCCGGGGCTGTTCGGCGTGCTGCCACGGAATGGGTAATTCGATCGTGCTGGATCCATATGATGTGTACCGTCTGACCGCTCTGCGCGGGGACACGCTGGAACATCTGCTGGAGGAGAAAAAGGTGGAGTGGAACGTCGTGGACGGACAGATTCTGCCAAATCTGGCGCTCCGGAGCGGGGCGGATGAAGCCTGTGGGTTTCTCGATGAAGCAGGGCGCTGCCGGATCCATGCATACCGGCCGGGTATCTGCCGCCTGTTTCCACTGGGGCGCTTTTATGAAAATGGAAGTTTCCAGTATTTTCTCCAGATTCATGAGTGCAAAAAGGAAAACCGGACGAAAGTCAAAGTGAAAAAATGGATCGATACGCCAGATTTAAAGCGGTATGAGGCGTATATCAGCCGGTGGCATTATTTCTTAAAAGATATAAGAATGGCGGAAACGGAGGCGGCGCAGAACCTTTTGGCAGAACCATGCATCGGAACGCCGGAGGAACAGGAGATACAGAAGAAAAACCGTGCCACTGCGGTAGCCGAGCGCGAAAAACGGCGCAATCTGTTGATTATGAAACTGTTCTATCTGCTTCCGTATGATGGAGAGAAGGACTTTTACGAGCAGTTTGAAAAGCGGATGCAGATGGCGGAGCGGAGTTTGCGATAAATCCTTTGTTGAAGACAAATCCGCAAGGATGTTTGCCCGCAGCTGTGAAGAGGCAGAAACGTTTTGACAGAGTGAATAGGTAATTGCGAAACTCAAAATTGAAATATAAGAGCAGTTATCCACAATAAA
>NZ_CAKVZK010000062.1:0-5122 GCF_934835585.1 Clostridium sp. AF02-29
ATTTTTACATTTTAACAGAAGGTTTTTCTTTTGGGTGGATGTTTTTGATATTTTTAAAAAAATTTATTTCTTATGCAACTTTTCTGAAGACTGTACAGTCTAATCATCAGAGACCTGTAAAAAATGGTTTTATTACGAAAGGAGTTTTATTATGAAAAACAAATTTATCTGTGCACTTTTAACTACTGTGATGGTATTATCTTTTGCTGCCTGCGGCAATGATGGAAACGGAGCTGCTGCCTCTGCGGAAAGCACCGTAGCTTCCGAAAGCCAGGTTACAGAAAGCAATACAGAAGCCAATACTGAAACCGCATCCACCGAAAGCACCTCTACGGCGGAAGGAGCCTATGAAGACAACTTTGCAGTTCCCACAGAGGATGCTACCGCTTTCGCTAAAAAGATCCAGGATGCCGTAGCCGCTGAAGATCTGGATGCTCTCGCTGATCTGGTCAATTATCCGGTCTATGTTGCTCTGGGCGATGGCAGTGTGATCGAAACCAGGGAAGATCTGATTGCCTTAGGTGCAGACAAAATCTTCACCCCTGAGCTGAAAGATTCTATGGCTAATGCTGATCTGTCCGAATTAAGCCCCAGTATGGCAGGCTTCACCCTCTACAGCACCGGTGACGGTCCTAACATCACCTTCAATGTCCAGAACGGAGTACTCGGCATCAGCGGTATCAATTACTAATTTCTACTTTGAACCATTAAGGGGAGCCCATGATCAGGCTCCCCTTACTCGTGTCGAAACAACCGTTGTCAACGGTACCATAGTGATGTCTATGTTGCCATCTGTCTTACGCGTGATCAGCGTGGCTCCCCGCTGGATATATTGCTTCGCGATGCCGGAATATCCCAGATAATCAATGGACATTCCGTAAGTCATGCGGATACCTTTATAGGTCAGTGACAACGTATTCAGATGATCGTGTCCACAGAAGATCCATTTCAGCCAGCCGTTATCCACTGCTTTTTCGAAAAAATGAGGTGGTCGGTTCGATATTCCGAAATACTCATCCTTTTCTCCGATACTGCCGTGTTCATAGATCACACTGTGATCACCTAGTTTCATCTTCTCGTAGGCTTCCTTGAACTCCGCGGGCGGCATGTGGAAAAATGCCATAGCCGGTACTTTTCTCTCGTTCAATTTCTCCATGCACCAGTCCGTCTGGTCCTCATGGATGCAGTCGAAACCGCTGAAAAACCAGCCGTCACCGTACATGTTAGAGTCCAGGTGGATGAGTGGCAGGAGAACTCTGCCTTCTCCATCGATCAGATCGAGTACAAAATTTCCGACGCCGGCAATGGGGTTTTGAGGACTATGCTCATATCTTCCTTTAGTAAAAACAGCGTATTTTCCCGTTGCAAAAATCTCCGCCAGTTGCTCTTTATTGCATGCAGCCCCCATCTCACAGTCATGATTGCCAAAGACAAACGTATAGGGAATCCGAAAACCATCCAGAAACGCTAACAGCTTTTGCGCCTGTTTTCTATTATTCATCGTCCCGCTTTTGGGGAAAAACGGGAACACAGAATCACCGGTCAGGACGATCAGGTCCGGTCCCGTCCGGCGGACCAGCTCCGTCACCGCTTCCAGCGCCAGTCTGTCCTTTTTCCCGGAAAACATGCCGAAACCAAGGTGCAGGTCTGTCAGCTGTAATATTTTATAATCTCTGTCCGTCGGGATGCAAAGGGAAAAAGTCTCTTCGTCCCGAATTTGAAAATTTTGAGAGGTATACATAGGAATCTCTTTTCTGTCACTTAATCTGTTTCACTATTGTATTTGAGTTTTTTTGAAATCAGCTCAACGGGATCAACGCACCGATTGCAGACAGCAGCGTAGACAGCACCATCAGCACCTGAAACGGCACTGTGCCGATCACGCCGCAGATAGGACTGCTGCCGGCTTTTTTCCTGGACTTTCCATAGGTCAGCACCAGCATGATGCTCACCAGTACCACAACGCCACTCATGATCCTGGTCAGAACGATAAAGCTGTTCACGCCAAACACAGCAAACAGAATGCAGGGAACTGTGGCGATCAGCCAGCTGATGCGGTTGCCGCTGCCGATCTGCTCATGAACCACATCGCGGAGGGCGAGAGTATTGCTCCAGAACGTGGTAAGTAAAGCAAACAGGGAAAATACGCCTGCCAGGATCATCGCCCAGGTACCGATGCTCTCTCCCAACTGCATGTATGCCAGTTCTTTTTCCAGTGCTCCCTTGGTTCCCAGGAGAACCGTGCCCGTCACGATCAGGACAAACACTGAAGAAAGCCCAAAACCGATGAAGATGGAGCGGCGAATCTGTTTCGCGTTGCCATCCAGACCTTTCACCACCTGGATCACTGCCTGATTGGCGGAAGTTGCGAATACCACCATGCTGTACAGCGCCAGCAGATTATTCCAGTGGAACTGTGCCCGTTGCAAAGAATTCAGCGGATGCATAAATGTGCCTACCGTCATCACTGCCACAATGCCCATGAGGACAATGACTGCGTATTTCTGCGCGATGCCCACGGCTTTCATGCCGATAAACACCACAACTCCGGCGATCACATAGTACAAAACCTGCGCCGCCACAAAAGGCATTCCGAACCAGTTCACAAAAATCTGGGCGCCACCGTTGATGTTGCCGCTGACACCGATCATAATTGCCAGTCCATAGACAATAAATACACTCCAGCTGAAAATCTGCTTCATTTTCCCATGAAACAACTCTCCTTCAAAGCTTTTCACCAGTTGGACACCTCCGTTATTGTAAGACAGCTCGGCAATGATCAGGTGCAGGATCACGTTCACACAATAGGCGATCAATACCATCCACACGACATCCAGCATGCTGTTCTTCGTGGCAAGATACGGAACGGCGATGATGCCGGTGCCGATGCTGTTGCCGACGATCATGCTGATGGCTTCAAAGGTCGTGAGATGGGCTTCGGATTGGATTGGGTGGGACATAGGGAGGCCTCCTTGGTAAAAAAATGGTGTTTAATCAACACTGTATGGTGCTTTTTCTTCCGCCACTTTCGATAGTTCTCTTTCTGGCATAAATTGATAGAGTTTGTCTTCACTACGAGGTTCCACATTATCTGTCCAAAGTTCGCACTGGCTAATTACTGTGTTGATAGCGTAATCGTAGTCTTCCGGCGGATATTTATACTTTTTCAGAAGTCGCTTAACCATCTTACGCATCTGTGCTCTAGCAGTTTCCTTTTTCTGCCAATCAATAGTACGGTTCTTGCGAAGCATTTCGGTAAGCTCTCGTGTCAAAGCGATCAATTCATCATTTTTATAAAAATCCTTGATATGCTCCGGTTTCGTCAATGCATCATAAAATGCTAACTCTTCCTGCGATAATCCAAGCTTCTCACCATTCTTATAGAGCTCCGCAATCTCTTGAGCTGTTTTCAACAGTTCTTTAATTACCTCTTCATTGGTGATCAGTCCGTTATAGTAAGAATTCATTAACTGAGCGATCTTCTCAGAGAATTTCTGCGACTGCACCACGTTTGTTCTTTTGTACAGAGATACCTGCTCAGCCATAAGTTTTTTCAAGATCTCAACAGCAATGTTCTTTTCCTTCATTCTAGAAATTTCATCCAGAACCGCTGGATCAAACAAGCTGAAGTTTTCACCACCGCTCTTACTGCTGTCAAACAGATTAATAACACCTTCGCTCTGTACTGCTGCCTTAAGGAGATCATTGATCTGATTATTGATCTCTGTAAGCGACAAACTCTTTCCACCTGTTCCGCCGTAAGTAATCTTGATCACTGTAGAGCGTAAAGCTTCCATATAGGCTGCCTCGTGACGTTCCTGCTCTGTTGTCATACTGGAACAAAGCGAATGTGACTGTTTCAAAAGCATTGCTTCTTTTAAGAACATGTCTTTTCTATCAGGAACACTTGCATCCAGAATAAAGTTCACACCACCTGTGATGAGCTTTGCCATTGTAAGTGGAGAACCACCAACAAATCCGCTGAAATCAAATCCATGTAATAAATCTTTACAAACCTGCAGCTTTTCCTGGAACTTTGGATATGCCATCTTGGCAATGTTCATGTCGCCATATTTTGATTGATCGCGCTTAGTATATTCCTTCATTGCTGCTTTCAAAGCAGAGGCAATTCCAACATAGTCTACGATCAACCCGCCCTCTTTATCCTTAAATACACGGTTAACACGGGCGATTGCCTGCATTAGGTTATATCCGCGCATCGGCTTGTACACATACATAGTAGCCAAAGAAGGTACGTCAAAACCAGTAAGCCACATATCGACTACGATGGCGATCTTCATTGGATCATTGTTATCCTTAAACTTTCTAGCCAGTTCTTCCTTATGGGCTTTTGTTCCAATAATCTCTTTCCAGTCCTCAGGATCGTTATTACCACTAGTCATAACAACACCAATTTTTTCTTTCCAGTTCGGACGAATTTCTAAAATGCGCCGATAAATCTTCATTGCAATTGGGCGGGAATAAGCTACGATCATAGCCTTGCCAGTCAATAAATTTGCTCTATATTTTTCGTAATGATTTACAATATCATCGCAAAGCGATTGAATCGTAGAATCAGCCCCTAATACACTTTCCATCTGTCCGAGCATTTTCTTGCTCTTCTCTATCGTCTGTGCATCTGACTGCTGTTCTAATATGTCATATGTCGAATCAATCAGCGCTAATGTATTTTCATCAAGTTTCAGGTGCACAACACGGCTCTCGTAATAAACAGGTCTTGTAGCGCCATCTTCTACAGCCTGTGTCATATCATATACATCGATGTAATCACCAAAAACTTCTCTGGTATTTCTATCCTTAGCCGAAATTGGCGTTCCGGTAAATCCAATAAAAGTAGCGTTTGGCAATGCGTCATGAATAACTCGGGCATTACCAATTACAGTATGCGCTTCCTTTTCACCTTTTTCGTTCTCCGACATAACGATTTTTTCATCAAAGCCATACTGGCCACGATGTGCTTCGTCTGCCATAACAACAATATTTCTGCGTTCGGAGAGTGCTTTCTCACCACGCTCGAACTTAAACATAGTTGTAAATATAATTCCATTTGCATTTCTGCCATCAAGAAGCGCCTTTAAATTCTCCTTGCTTTCAGCTTGTA
>NZ_CAKVZK010000063.1:0-5101 GCF_934835585.1 Clostridium sp. AF02-29
TACAAGCTGAAAGCAAGGAGAATTTAAAGGCGCTTCTTGATGGCAGAAATGCAAACGGAATTATATTTACCACAATGTTTAAGTTCGAGCGTGGCGAGAAAGCCCTCTCGGAACGAAGAAATATTGTAGTTATGGCTGATGAAGCTCATCGCGGTCAGTATGGATTCGATGAGAAAATTGTCGTGTCAGAAAATAAAAACGGTGAAAAGGAAGCCCGTACTGTAATTGGTAATGCACGAGTTATTCACGATGCATTGCCAAATGCTACATTCATTGGGTTTACGGGAACACCGATCTCTGCAAAGGATAGAAATACCAGAGAAGTTTTTGGCGATTATATTGATGTCTATGATATGACGCAGGCTGTGGAAGATGGGGCAACAAGACCGGTTTATTATGAGAGTCGTGTTGTGCATCTGAAATTGGATGAAAATACATTAACACTGATTGATTCTACTTACGATATTCTGGAACAGCAGTCTGATGCGCAAACGATTGAGAAAAGTAAGAAAATGCTGGGGCAGATGGAAAGCGTTCTTGGAGCAGATTCGACCATTGCATCTCTTTGTGATGATATTGTAAACCACTATGAAAAATATAGAGCGAATCTATTAACAGGAAAGGCGATGATTGTAGCGTATTCTCGTCCGATTGCAATGAAGATTTATCGACGGATTTTGGAGATGCGTCCAGACTGGACAGAAAAAATTGGTGTAGTTATGACAGGCAGCAACAATGATCCGGAGGAATGGAAGAAAATCATTGGAACAAAAGCGCACAAAGAAGAATTGGCTAGAAAGTTTAAAGACAATAATGATCCAATGAAGATTGCGATTGTCGTTGATATGTGGCTTACAGGTTTTGACGTTCCTTCCCTAGCCACAATGTATATATATAAGCCAATGCATGGATATAATTTGATGCAGGCAATTGCACGTGTGAACCGTGTATTCAAGGACAAAGAAGGTGGATTAATTGTCGATTATGTTGGAATTGCTTCTGCATTGAAAGCTGCAATGAAAGAATATACGAAGCGTGATCAATCCAAATATGGTGATATGAATATTACCAGAATGGCATATCCAAAGTTTCAGGAAAAGCTGCAAGTCTGTAAAGATATACTGCATGGATTTGATTTTAGTGGATTTATTGGCGGCTCACCACTTATGATGGCTCAACTTATTACCGGTGGCGCAAATTTTATTTTGGATGCAAGAGTACCTGAAAGAAAAGATATGTTCTTGAAGGAAGCTATGCTGTTAAAACAGTCACATTCCCTTTGCTCCAGCATGACAACTGAACAAGAAAGACATGAAGCGGCTTATATGGAAGCTGTCCGTTCAACGGTTATTAAGATTACCTACGGAGGAACCGCGGGGAAGAACCTATCGCTTAAAGAAATCAATGACCAGATTAATGAATTGTTGAAAGCGGCAGTACAAAGTGAAGGAGTTATAAACCTTTTTGATAGTAGCAAAACTGGTGGTGAACAGTTTAGCTTGTTTGACCCTGCAGTTTTGGATGAGATATCCAAAATGAAAGAAAAGAATATTGCAGTTGAGATTTTGAAGAAACTGATGGCTGAACAGGTATCTTTATATAAGAGAACTAATGTGGTACAATCGCAGAAATTCTCAGAAAAGATAGCACAATTAATGAATTCTTACTATAATGGCTTAATTACAAATGAAGAAGTTATTAAAGAATTGCTGAAGACTGCACAGGAGATTGCTGAACTTTATAAAAATGGAGAAAAACTGGGACTGTCGCAAGAAGAACTTGCATTCTATGATGCAATTACAAAACCTGAGCATATCAAAGATTTTTACAAGAACGACGAATTGATTGCTCTTACAAAAGAGCTTACCGAAATGCTTCGCAAGAACCGTACTATTGATTGGCAGAAAAAGGAAACTGCTAGAGCACAGATGCGTAAGATGGTTAAGCGACTTCTGAAAAAGTATAAATATCCGCCGGAAGACTACGATTACGCTATCAACACAGTAATTAGCCAGTGCGAACTTTGGACAGATAATGTGGAACCTCGTAAAGAGGAAAAACTCTATCAATTTATGCCAGAAAGAGAACTGTCGAAGGTGGCGGAAGAAAAAGCACCATACAGTGTTGATTAAACACCTTATTTTTTACCAAGGAGGTCCTCCCTATGTCCCACCCCATCCAATCCGAAGCCCATCTCACGACCTTCGAAGCCATCAGCATGATCGTCGGCAACAGCATCGGTACCGGCATCATTGCCGTTCCGTATCTTGCCACGAAGAACAGTATGCTGGATGTCGTGTGGATGGTATTGATTGCATATTGTGTGAACGTGATCCTGCACCTGATCATTGCCGAGTTGTCCTATAACAACGGTGGCGTCCAGCTGGTAAAAAGTTTCGAAGGAGAGCTGTTCCACGGCACAATGAAGCAGATATTCAGCTAGAGTGTATTTATCGTCTATGGGCTGGCAATTATGATCGGTGTGAGCGGTAATATCAACGGCGGAGCACAGATTTTTGTGAACTGGTTCGGAATGCCTTTCGTGGCGGCGCAGATTTTGTACTATGTGATCGCCGGAGTCGTGGTGTTTATCGGCATGAAAGCCGTAGGCATCGCACAGAAGTACGCAGTCATTGTCCTCATGGGAATTGTGGCAGTGATGACGGTAGGAACTTTTCTGCATCCGCTGAATTCTTTGCAACGGGCACAGTTCCACTGGAATAATCTGCTGGCGCTGTACAGCATGGTGGTATTCGCAACTTCCGCCAATCAGGCAGTGATCCAGGTGGTGAAAGGTCTGGATGGCAACGCGAAACAGATTCGCCGCTCCATCTTCATCGGTTTTGGGCTTTCTTCAGTGTTTGTCCTGATCGTGACGGGCACGGTTCTCCTGGGAACCAAGGGAGCACTGGAAAAAGAACTGGCATACATGCAGTTGGGAGAGAGCATCGGTACCTGGGCGATGATCCTGGCAGGCGTATTTTCCCTGTTTGCTTTACTTACCACGTTCTGGAGCAATACTCTCGCCCTCCGCGATGTGGTTCATGAGCAGATCGGCAGCGGCAACCGCATCAGCTGGCTGATCGCCACAGTTCCCTGCATTCTGTTTGCTGTGTTTGGCGTGAACAGCTTTATCGTTCTGACCAGGATCATGAGTGGCGTTGTGGTACTGGTGAGCATCATGCTGGTGCTGACCTATGGAAAGTCCAGGAAAAAAGCCGGTAGCAGTCCTATCTGCGGCGTGATCGGCACGGTGCCTTTTCAGGTGCTGATGGTGATTTCAACAGTACTTTCTGCAATAGGAGCATTGATCCCGTTGAGTTAATCCCCAAAAAGAAAAGAGATTCTTATGTATACTTCCAAAAACTTTCAGATCCGTGACGAAGAGACTTTTTCCCTTTGCATCCCGACGGACAGAGATTATAAAATATTACAGCTGACAGACCTGCACCTTGGTTTCGGCATGTTTTCCGGGAAAAAGGACAGACTGGCGCTGGAAGCGGTGACGGAGCTGGTCCGCCGGACGGGACCGGACCTGATCGTCCTGACCGGTGATTCTGTGTTCCCGTTTTTCCCCAAAAGCGGTACCATGAACAACCGAAAGCAGGCAGAAAAACTGCTGGCATTTCTGGATGGTTTTCAGATTCCCTATACTCTGGTCTTTGGTAACCATGACTGTGAAATGGGCTCCGCCTGTAATAAGGAGCAGCTGGCGGAGATTTTTGCCACGGGAAAATATGCGGTTTTTACCAAAGGAAGATATGAGCACAGCCCTCAGAATCCCATTGCTGGTGTGGGAAATTTTGTAGTAGACCTCACAGATGATCAGGGAAAACTGTTACTTCCGCTGATTCTGCTGGATTCCAACATGTATGGTGACGGCTGGTTTTTCAGCGGTTTCGACCGGATCCATGAGGATCAGACGGACTGGTGCATGGAAAAACTGAACGAGAGAAAAGTGCCTGCCATGGCATTTTTCCACATGCCGCCCGCAGAATTTAAGGAAGCTTATGAGAAAATGAAATTGGGCGATCACAGCGTGATTTATGAACATGGCAGTATCGGAGAAAAGGACGAGTACTTCGGAATATCGAATCAACCGCCACATTTTTTCGAAAAAGCGGTGGATAACGGCTGGCTGAAATGGATATTCTGTGGACACGATCACCTGAATACATTATCCCTGATATATCAGGGCATCCGCATGACCTACGGAATGTCCATTGATTATCTGGGATATTCCGGCATTGCGAAGCAATATATCCAGCGTGGAGCCACGCTGATCACGAGGAAGACAGACGGGAACATAGATATCACTATGGTACCGTTGAAAACGGCTATTTCGACACGAGTAAGGGGAGCCTGATGAAAGGCTCCCCTGATTTGTACGAGAATGATTAGTAATTGATACCGCTGATGCCGAGTACTCCGTTCTGGACATTGAAGGTGATGTTAGGACCGTCACCGGTGCTGTAGAGGGTGAAGCCTGCCATACTGGGGCTTAATTCGGACAGATCAGCATTAGCCATAGAATCTTTCAGCTCAGGGGTGAAGATTTTGTCTGCACCTAAGGCAATCAGATCTTCCCTGGTTTCGATCACACTGCCATCGCCCAGAGCAACATAGACCGGATAATTGACCAGATCAGCGAGAGCATTCAGGTCTTCAGCGACTACGTCATCCTGGATCTTTTTAGCGAAAGCGGCAGCATCCTCTGTGGAAACTGCAAAGTTGTCTTCATATGAAGTACCATTGGCCGCATCAGCAGAAGCTTCTGTAGTTGTCTCAGCACTAGCTTCAGCAGCAGAACTTTCAGCAGTAGAAGCCTCCGCACCGATTTCGGAAGTCACCGTACTTTCCGCCGAAGCTGCTGCTCCATTTCCCTGACTGCCACAGGCAGCAAAAGACAATACCATCACAGTAGTTAAAAGTGTACAGATCATTTTGTTTTTCATAAGTAAAACTCCTCTCTTAAATAAAACCATATCTTACAGGTCTCTGATGGTTAGACTATGCATCTGCTGCAAAAGTTTCAAAAAATATCAAAAAAATATCAAAAACATCCACCCAAAAGAAAAACCTTCTGTTAAAATGTAAAAAT
>NZ_CAKVZK010000064.1:0-5070 GCF_934835585.1 Clostridium sp. AF02-29
TATCGAAGTGGTCATAACGGGGCGCACTCGAAATGCGTTAGCCCTCCGGGGCACGTGGGTTCAAATCCCACCGTCTCCGCACATAAAAAGCCGGTAATCTGTCAAAACAGACTATCGGCTTTTGTATTTTAGAAAAATGTGATTATTGGTATTTGATTTTTTCAGAAAAATGTGCAAAACAGTTGTTTATTTTTCAGAAAAATGTGTTATGCTATTATTATTCCCGAAAAGGACGGTGTATTTATGAAGCGAAATGCAATGCAATCCCTGATAAACTGGAAAAACGACCCGGAACGAAAGCCTCTGATTTTGCGAGGTGCCAGACAGGTGGGTAAAACCTGGCTGATGAAGGAATTCGGACAGACCTGCTATGCTAATTATGTCTATTTCAACTTCGATGAAGAGGATGAATTAAAATCCATTTTTCAGGCGAACAAAAACCCCCACCGCATTATCGAATTGTTGTCCATGATAAGCGGTGAAAAAATCCAACCCGGTGAGACTCTGATCCTTTTTGATGAGATCCAGGAATGTCCCGAGGCCTTAAACACTCTGAAATACTTTAAAGAAAAAGCGAACGAATACCATGTGGTTTCCGCCGGAAGTCTGTTGGGAACCATTTTAGCCCAGCCAAAATCTTATCCGGTAGGCATGGTAAATCTACTCGATATTTTCCCACTGACTTTTGACGAATTTCTCGAAGCTACGGATCCTGCCTTATATACCTATTATGACAGCATTCAAAAAGAGCAAACGATCGAAGAGATTTTTCACTCTCGTCTATCTGAAGCATGCAATTATTATTTTATCATCGGAGGAATGCCGGAGTGCGTATCCTCCTGGATCAAATACAAGGATCCGGCAAGAATCTCCCAGATACAACGGGAGTTAATCGAAATATATGAAAATGACTTTTCAAAGCATAACGGGAAGATCAACAGTGGTCGTATTCTTCTAGTATTCCGCAGTATCGTTGCTCAGCTTGCAAAGCCAAACGAGAAATTTATGTATGGTGCTGTCCGCGAAGGAGGAAGGGCAAGAGATTTTGAAGAAGCTATCGAATGGCTGGTCTCGGCAGGAATGCTCAATCGCGTATATAATGTCTCCAAAATGGAGCATCCACTTTCAGCCTTCGACAAGCTGGATCAGTTTAAACTATTTGTCTTTGATACCGGGCTGCTTAAGCATATGGCCGGTATCGACAACAGTGCCATTCTGTTAAAATCAAGCTACCCGTTCAAAGGAGCATTAACGGAAAATTATATTTTACAGCAGTTGCAGGGACAATTTGAAATCGCTCCCCGGTACTACTCTGATAAAAACAGCGAGATTGACTTTGTGCTTCAAAACGGAACCGATATCATTCCGGTGGAAGTGAAAGCCGGGGAAGATAAATCCGCTCCCTCTTTCAAAAGATATGTTGCAGAAAATCACCCTGCTGCAGCCTTACGTTTTTCCAAACGCGGCTACCGGAAGGATGGCGACATCACCAATCTTCCGCTGTATCTTGTATGTAAGACCAGAGATTTACTATAAATATATTTTTCTAAAATAGATCAGACATTTTTCAGCATTTCCTGCATAACCGGGTAAATCCGCTCCGCCATGCGCAGGAAACCCAGAGTATTCGGGTGGCAGCCGTCGACGGTGCATTCAGACCGTCCTATCTTGCCGAAGAGTTCATGTCCGTCGACAAACCAAACCTTCTCATCGCCTCTGCGTTTCGCCGCCTCGTAGGTAGCGCAAACGACATCTCTACGGCGGATGCTGTCCTCTGGCTCCGCATCGGTATCGGGACGGCTGAGGAAGAGCACCGGAACGTCAGGATGCGCTTTCCGGATGATTTCAAAAAACGGTGCATGGGTCTCCGCCAGATGCTCCGGACTCGGCGAATTGTGGTCATAATCCATGACAAAGAGACTCATCTCGGGAAATCCCGCAAGATATTCCGCGAAATCCTCTTCGCCCCGTGCGCTGCCGGAAAAACCCATGTTACGGTAGTCCGCATCCAGCCATCTGCTGACGATACTGGTGTAAGCATTGCCGGGTCGGGGTGCGCATCCACCCTCTGTAATCGAGGAACCGTAAAATACGATCGGCTTCTCCACGGTATACGCGGGTGTTTCCCATAGCTTCGCTCTCTCCTCGATGCCGATCTGCATCCCGAGGAGATGATCGTTTCTCGGCAGATTGATCGTTACGAGTACCTCCTCTCCCGTGAGGTCAAAAGTCTTCTCCACTGTAATCTCGCCCTCGGTATGGATCTTTGGCGCAATGTAACCGAGATATGTCGCTTCTGTACCCTTTCCGAGATAAATATCTGCGCCCGCCGAGCCGGACAGCGGAATATTGATATCCTCTTTCGTGCCCGCGAGCGTCATTTTTACATATAATTTCTTTGCATCCGTCTGAAAGCGGACTCTGCCGCCGGCAGCTCTTCTTCCGAGGTAGCCATACTGTGGGAAGCGCTCCAGTGCCTCTTCGGACAGCTTGAAAAACTGTCTTTTCTCACTGTCTGCCACAGCAAGACCATAGATTTTCAATGGGGTCTCCGTGATATCATATAATTTCATCATGTCTTTTTCCTCTCATCCACTCAATAGTATCATTCGCTAAGGTTTAATGCTGGCTCCGGCGGAACTGCCCCGGTGTCATGCCGTATTTTTTCTTAAAGCTGGTCGTAAAATAGGATGCATTGCTGTAGCCGACAAGCTCACAGATCTCCTGTATGCTGAGGTTCTCCCGCTCGAGGAGTAGTTCTCTCGCCCGCTCGATGCGGAGCGCCGCCAGATAGTCAGGAAAGGTGCAGCCGCATTTTTCATGGAAGAGGCGGCTGAAATACGACGGTGTAATATGATATTTGTCCGCAAGATACTGGGCACTGATGTTCGGATCGCCATAATTGCTCTGCAAATACGCTATCGCCTTCTCCACAACGTCCTCTCTGCCCGTCTGCCGATTCCGCTCGAGGATCAGCCAGATTTCTTCTGCCATCCGGAAAAACCATTCCTCCACATCGTCCATATATTCATAGGATGCCAGTTGTCCCGCCAGCACCTCGTAATCCTTCTTCGTCAACGGTTCAAAACGGTATTGCAACGAATTCCGGTAGGTCTGCATCTGCCCAGCGATCTCCATCAGTGCATCCTGAGCTTTCTGGATCGACAGCTTTTTGAGCTCCCCGACAATCTTGCGGTACTCCGCCGAAAAGCCTGTCCGGTCACTCTGCCGGAGTCTCTGGATCAATTCTTCTGATGACGGTGCCTGTTCTCCATTTAACGCCCTCTGCGCCATCTCTCCTTCCGTAACCACCGCACCCATACCATAGATAAAACGGTATGCTGTCGCTGCCCGCGCCATCTGATACATGAGATTTAGCTCCGTAAAGCCCTCTGTTTCGCCCTTTTCTTCGCTGATCCCTACATCCATGCCGATATGGATCAGCTCTCCGGTGACTTCAAGGATATGCTGCGACGCCACCGTCACACGTTCCTCCGTTACGCTCTCCTCACTGAACAGAATCGCCGCGATAAACTCATGGTCTACCGGCAAAACGAGGACGTTGCCCAACTCACGGAGCGTCTGCTCGACGATCGTCTTGATCGTCTCCATCTCAAAAGCGATCGCTTCTTCCGTGTTATTACTGTGGAGATCCTGGATATCACTGAGGCGCATGACCACGACACGAATCCGGACACCCGGCTTGGCGTAAGTCTCTTCCACCCACTCCGGCAATTTTGCGGTTTTCTCTCTGCTGATTAGATACGCGGCAAGATCCTCCTGCTCTTTGCGCAGGTTGATATGGTTCAGTCTCTGCACCATCGTCTGATAGGTCTGGGCGATGCTGTACAGCTCCGTATTCTCCAGCTGTCTCGCCATTGCCTCGGAGGGCAGTCCCTCCTCGCTGGCAGTCCGCACCATCTCGCCGATCGGATTGTATACACGGTTCGACATCAGCAGTGCGAGAAGCAGTACGATGATCGCCACAAGCAGACCAATTCCCAAAAAGAGGAAGCCAACCCGGGTCATCGATCCGGTGAGCTGTCGGTAGGAAATCAGCCATACCAGCGTAAATTCGTCATCAATCTCCGCAGCTACGGACAGGAATCTCCCCTGCGCCGTGCGCACAATTTCGGCGGAAGCCTCGGTCAGATTTCTGTTTTTCCACAGAATATCCTCCAGACGTTCCCCGACCCGATATATCTCCCTCGTTCCCTGCTCATAAACGATATTCCCGTCCCTGTCAATCAGCAGGAACTGTTCCTCCTCCGTCTTCGGCAGAGTTAAGGTCATGATCTTGTCGAGATCCATGTTGACTTGGATGCCGCTGCGTTTGCCCCCAGTGGTGGGATCCATCGATCCGCTGGTCAGGCAGAGGAGGCTCTGGCTCTTTCCGTAGATATCCAGATATGGAATGACCGCACTCTCGTGAAACGTGCTCATCCGGAAAATATCCAGCATCCGCGCATCCCCGTTCTGGTCGATGGGATAGGAGGGATTTGTGCTTTTGATCAGATAATCGTCCTCGAGCCAGACATAGGCGGAGTGGATCATCGGATTCACAGAAACAAGATTCGTGACCTCCTGCGCTGCGATCCCCGTGGTGCTGTCCCATGCAAATGTATTCCGGTTGATCAGCTTGCAGATATAGACGTCATTTTCGAGCACTGTTACCACATTCTCCATGGATTTGCCGTAATTCTGCAATACCAGTACATAGGTATCCATCCGGTTCTCGTAATCGCTCTCCTGTTGCTGGATCTGTGACACACGGAACCACCCAAAGCCGAGAATACACGACAGCAGAATGCAGACTGCAGCCAGTCCGAAGCTCACCGCAAATATTCTCCTCAGAATGATCTTTCCTCTGTATTTCTGAAATATCTTCATCCGAATTTTTACTCTCCATCTGAATCTTTTGTTACACTTATTCTATCTGCTCCGCCGCCCAGAAGCCTTTTAATTTTACAAATGGCGGTTCCGAAGTGCTTACCAGCCGGGCACTCATCCGATTACCCTTCCATGCAAAGTCCATCGCAACGTGCCCTTCCTCCTCATCAATGAGAAAGC
>NZ_CAKVZK010000065.1:0-4992 GCF_934835585.1 Clostridium sp. AF02-29
CTCCCATAAGAATGCCATGCGCAATCTTCGACTACGCATGACAAATTCAGCTTAACCCATTATAACATCTCTCTTTCGTTTTTACAATCCTTTACTCTGATTATCCTGATCTTGCCAAATTTCTGCCAGATTTCCAGACGTTAATTTTTTAACAGGCTATATTCGCTTTATTTTCTCTGCTATTCTCGCCTAATTCTCACTGAATACCCATAATATCGACTAACGATAAACTCTAATGCCGGAAAGGAATAGGTCTCATAACTGAAGCTTTCCTCTTTATATTGTTCTCTGACAAACTGGATCTGTTTTTTGAGACTTTCAAAATCATCCTCGACTTCAAAGCAAGTTCCATCTCCCGCCAAATTCATCGCATAAGCATCGTAGAGTTTTAGTTCTTCCTCCGCCCTTAAAAACCATACGCACTTTGTCACATCCTTAAAGTCTTCCTGAAGATTCCATTTGCACTTCTCGTATAGCTCCCCCTGATCCATGAGGACCATCCATTGCAGCATTCCACCCCAAAGGCCTGAGCAATTATAATCATTCTCCTGATTCTGATAAATGCTCAACGCTTCTTCAAACGTATCTGAAGGTGCCGGATAGCGTTTGTGCATTCTGTATTCCATAACCAGTCTTGTACACTGTTGATCCATAAGATATCGGATATCATTCTGGTTTCCGACATGGTCCATAAGCCGGTACAGCATGCTAATAATCCCGATATGCTCATCGTATGGCGGATACAAGAACTGCGGATGATTCCGGATCAGATTCATAACGCTGTTATATACATTTGCCCCCTTTGCCCATGAATCTCTGTCTTTTTCATTCTTACAACACTGATAATATGCATACGTTGTCAGATATCCTATCATTTCATACAAGATCATTCTTTGCTCCACAGAATGATATAGCGGGAGCTGATTCTCATCTTCACAGCAGGGTCGAACTGCATCATAATACTGTTCATTCCACTTTTCATATGCCTTTAGAAATTTTATCAGCCACTCTGTATATGCTTTCTTTTCAAAGAGTTGATGTTCCAGCAGATATTTCCAGTAACGAATGATCAGATATTCCGTAACCATGATGGCAATTTTATTAATATGTGCATCTGAAGCATACTGTGCAATCATCTGTGTCGCCATATAAAGACCTGCAAGCTTTTTATCCCGAATTTTAGGCTTGTCTGCCGTACTTATCCCGGAAAGATATCCATCGATAATCCGCTCGAAGTAGTAATTCCGGTAATCACTTTCTTCAATAAAATATAGTGCTTTTCTCAATAACGACTGCCATTCTGCCCCAAACAGATTTTCCTCGAAAAGATATTTCTGAACATCGTCAACCAGCTTATCGATATTCCAGAATTCCATCGTGATATTTTTTCTGCCCCATTTCGCATTTTCATCCACGTAACTATCCCATGCAATCCGTACAGCCTCATCCATCATATCATTTGTGATCACAACAATTCGGATCTGTTTTTTCTGATCATCCTCTGTCATCTGCCTGATGTAAGTATCCCGAATCTCGTTGACACTTTGTCGTACGGCATTCGGACCTGAATCCCAGTTTGCCCGGTTTAATCTTCCCTGCTTGATAACCCCGAGTAGGATCTCCCTCCCTTTACGTGCCCGGATATCAACACCATATTGCCGATTTCCTGTCTCTGGCCGGTTATCTGTAATATAGCCCATCTGAAGCAGAAGATCACATATCAGGAAATCAAGCTCATCCTTTTCTTTTAACTGTGACAGATAATCTTTAATTACCAGACGCATCTGATTCCACCTCCCTCTCAAACCGTTGTCTCATTAGTTCATATCCGACCGGATCTTCAATATATAAATTTGGCAATTCCACACTATGTTCAAATTTCATAAATGGATTTGCCTGATACATCAATTCCTGCTTACGCCCAGTTATAACTGTTCCGCTCCGCGCCCCATATTTTAATGTCCTTGATTGAAAAAGTAATCCGGTCAGGGAAGCTTTATCTGCGTTTTTATTGACCTTACGATTAAATTCACACTCTGCATACCTGATCATCATCTGGTCTTTCTCAGATGGCCTTAAGTCTTTTATTTCATAAATTCTTTCTCGAATTGCACGCGCTTTTTCGGAATGTTCTAAAACTCTTTCAGCAAGCTTTACCTGCTGTTTGTATTCAGATTTTCTATAATTCTCTGCAGTTTTGCGCATCGTATCTGGATAATTGCCATATATCTCATACATACAGACCTCTATATATTCATCCCCTGCCATTTCTGCCTTTAAAAGGTGAAACGCTGTACTGCAGGCAAGTTCTCCCTGATATGTATAATAGAGGATTGCTCTTACAACACGGATCCAGTCTTTTTCTGAATATATTTCTTTCCCTCTTTCCGCCTCGCAGTTCTCTGTAATTTTCGCAAAGCTGCCAGCCTCCGAAAGAAGACCAATGCCAAAAAAGAGTTCCTTCATCCCGCCGCCGACTATATATGAAATTGCCGCAGCCGTCACCTTCTCTTCATCTTTTCGAAGAATACTGTGTACCATTGGCATTTGTCTAAAAAATGTCATGTAATCATTTCCCCTATATCCATTAGCAATAAAAATATGACGTAGATTTTCTAAAACTGTTACTATGTCATTTCCATTTTTCTGCACTCTTGCATAGTACATATCTAACGTCGTAAGCATGGAACTATCTTTATGGAAATCCGAAAAAATCATCGTTTTAAATACTTGTTCGATATTGTCCGGAACCTCTACCAGATCTGCTATTATCCCCGCAAACCGCAGCTTTTCGCTCATTACTCCACTCGGAATCTCATTAAGTCGCTTCAGAATTTCCTCATCAATAGTTTTTTCCTTCTCGCCATATCGCGTTTCATACTGTACCAGCAATGGGATTTCATACTCTTCTATTTCGCTGGATGCATGCGCCAGCTCACACAATCTTTGAAAATTTTTCCGGAATATCGTTTCTCCATAGTTTAAACCTGTTTCCAGAAAATCAATCGCAGTCATTGCGTTCCACTTTCCTCCCAAAGCCAGTAATTTCTCACTTACCGCTTCCGCCTCATCTCTGTTTTTCTGATACCATGATCCTCGAAAAAGTCCTAACAATCTATACTCTGTCTGACATCTTACTTCTCCAATTTCATCGAAAACCACCGCATATGTTTCCATTTTCATGACAAAACATCTATATGCCCAAAGTATTCCATCGCCCCATTCTTCACCTTTGTGCCGCTCCAATAGACCAATAAGCTTTGTTACCTGTTCTCTGCGAAATGTTTTTGCATAATAAATATTCGGGCGCACAAATGAAATGATCCGATCGATCACTCCTTTTTCTCCAGCCAGAAACAGCAATTCGATCAAATCGACTCCATATTCCTGCTGTAGCAGATAACCGGCATATTCACATGTAAGCGTTTTCCTGCCGCAGAACTCTACTTCCTTTGCAAGCCCATCTACAAGATCTGTCAGATTTGTAACATTCATATTTTCGGCAAGCATCCGCGCTGTGACTCCCCACCTGTTATGAATCATTTCACGCGTGCCATCATCCAGAATATTTAACACTTCCTGATATGTTTTCTCGTACATTTCCGGGTGTTCATTCAGAATTTCTTTTCCGCGTTTTAATACATGCTCGATTTCATTTTTTCTCTCGTCTTCGTACATAAAACCACCTCTTTAAAAGTATGAATGTTATATGGTTTCCTGTTTCAGCTTATATTTAGAAAAATCCCAACAGTCTTTTACTAACCGTTGGGATATTTTCTATGTTCGTATCATTTATAAGTTTCTATAATTCTATATTTTATCTCTTCTCATACGTCTCCGGCGTATAATGGATCACTCTCGTACCGCTGTTCTCAAACTCAAACGGAACATATAAGAGTTCTTCCATCGCCTTATGAACCGCTTCCTGCTTATCCGGCTCTACGTAGAAGAGAAGGAATCCGCCGCCGCCCGCGCCGAGAAGCTTTCCGCCGAGAGCGCCTGCTGCCATTCCCTTTGCGTAAAGTCCATCGATGGAATCTGTTGAAATTCCATTGGAAATTCCACGTTTCAGCTTCCATGTATAATCGAGAAGTCTTCCGAATTCATTGAGGTCTGTCTTGGATGTGAGGACCTTCTCCGCGTCATCCACCAGAGACAGCATCTCAAGAAGCTGCTTCTGCTTATCTACCAGTGCTTTTTCCGTTGTCTGCTGGATATCGGAAGAAAATCTGGAAAATCCGGTGAAGAACAGCATCAGATTCTGGTTTAACTGTGCCTTTCTCTCCGGAGAGATAATGACCGGATTTACCTCGTATCCGTCAGCACTAAAGTTGATCCTGTTTAATCCGCCAAACGCCGCCGCAATCTGATCCTGAACGCCGCCACTCTCGTTGCAGAGAACTCGCTCCAGATAGATCGCATCATCCGCAAGCTTTCTCTTATCCGCGTATTTTCCTTTTAACGCATAGAAAGCATTTAACATTCCAACCGCAAAAGAGCTGCTCGTTCCAAGTCCGGATCTTGCTGGAAGGTCTGCCTCATAAGTAAGACGGATTTCCTGCATATCGAGATATTTCATCGCCTCCCGGATTGCCGGATGATTGATATCGTTGACATCCGTCACGCGCTCGATCTTAGAATAGGAAAGCTCTGTGGAATAATCGAAAAAGCGCGGTAAATGGCGCACATTTACATAGCAGTATTTATCAAAGGTTGTTGAGATTACGGCTCCGCCGTGTTCCTTATAAAAGTCCGGGAAGTCTGTTCCGCCTCCGAAGAAGGACATTCTAAAGGGGGTCTGTGTAATGATCATAATTGTTCTCCTAATATGTTAATCTACCTGTAAAATCTTCTCTACCGCGTCCAAAAGGTCCCTGCAGACAAGATCCGGCTTCACGTCATATTTCTTATCGTTTCCAGCCTCACCGGTCTGTACCAACGCCGTGCGCATTCCTGCGTTGATCCCGGTCTGGATATCCATCGTCGTATCAC
>NZ_CAKVZK010000066.1:0-1364 GCF_934835585.1 Clostridium sp. AF02-29
AAAAATCCTATCGGCACAGCCGATTTGGAATGGATTTTTGCGCGTAACTGTGAGGGTACTGAACAGTTACAATATCCCCCAAAATAACAAGCGGTCTTATAAGAGACCGGGAAAAGGAGATGGCCTATGTTGTACAAAGAATTGATCGAATTATTTGACATGTTAGACAGCGCATCAGCGTCCGGCAGCGAGGTGGTGGAGTATTTTAGATCCATCGATCCCATGTGTCAGGTGGAAACGTATCCGCTTGAAGGACCAAAAGGCCATACAGATATGGTGAGAATCCTGATTCCGGGAAAAAACGGAAAATCAAAGGGCGGCAACGCTGGAACGATCGGCATTCTCGGACGCCTCGGCGGTCTGGGGGCAAGACCGGAACAGATCGGATTTGTCTCCGACGGTGACGGTGCATTGACAGCGTTAGCGGTTGCCGCAAAGCTTCTCAGAATGCAGGCAAAGGGTGATTTCCTTGAGGGCGACGTATTCGTATCTACGCATGTCTGCCCGGACGCTCCGACAGCTCCCCATGAACCGGTGCCGTTTATGAACTCCCCGGTGGAGACCTGGCAGGTGAATAAGGAGGAAGTGACGGACGATCTGGACGCAGTTCTGGTTGTGGATACCACAAAGGGAAACAGGATCATCAACCACCGTGGATTCGCAATCTCACCGACGGTATGTCAGGGATATATTTTGAGAGTCAGCGAGGATCTTCTCGATGTGATGCAGATGACAACAGGAAAACTTCCTTATGTATTTGCTCTGACACAGCAGGATATCACGCCTTATGGAAATGGAATCTTCCATTTAAACAGCATCCTGCAGCCTGCGACGGCGACAAAAGCCCCGGTGGTAGGCGTTGCGATCACGACGGAGACGACCGTTGCCGGATGTGCAACGGGAGCTACCCATATGGAAGATCTGGATGAGGCAGCCCGGTTTATGATCGAGTCGGCGAAGGCATTCGGAAGAGGAAAACTGAGTTTTCTGGACAAGGAGGAGTTTGCACGGATCAAGGAGCTTTACGGCAACATGGAACACTTCCAGACGCTTGGAAAGAAGAGTGAAGAGGCGTAAGCTTCGGGAAAAGATCCGGGTCTCAGCCGGATTCCGGCAGCAGATGTAATTTTTTAAGAAATTTGACAGAAATTTATCATAAATCCCGGCGGAAAAAATTTGACAGGTTCTGCCGGGATTGTTACAATTACGGGTAGAGCAAAAATTGTAACAATATGCGATAACCGTCTATGGGACGGGGTGATGGAGAACATACATGTCAGACAGAGAAATGATAGAAGAAACTAAGAAAGACGTTCCGGATCAGATGGAGCCGGTGATCCCGGAGATCCCGGCGGAGAAATCCG
>NZ_CAKVZK010000066.1:1464-4564 GCF_934835585.1 Clostridium sp. AF02-29
GCAGAAGCCGACAGCGCTGAATCGGAGACGGAGGGACAGAGATCCCGTTCTGCGGGAAGACGTTCCGGAAATCGAAGGGAAAAACAGCAGCCCGTGCGCCCGAAAAAAGAGCATCAGGCAAGTCAGCGTGAAAATATCTTAAGACTGCGTGAGATCAAAAAGAAAAAGGCGGCGATGCCGTATATGAAGATCCTCGCGGCAGGAGGAGCGGCTGTTGCAGTGGTCGCGGTGGTTGCGGTTGCAGGAACTGTGATCGGAAATCACAGGGACACTTTTTCCAGAGGGATGAAGGTTGAGACCGCAGCGGCTTCCTTAGAGACAACAGAGGCTGCATCTGAGAGCACCGGGGAGAGAAATATTGTTCTGGAGACCACGCTTTCTGCCGAGGAGATTGCGTCTAAGGAATATGAAAAGACGGTCCAGAGTATTGTGGACAGCTATGCAAATCTTGGGATTGCGGAGGTCTCAGGCTATCTGAACGTCAGAAAGACCCCGGAGAGCTTCGGTGAGGTCATAGGAAAGCTGCCGAAGGGCGGTGCCTGCGAGATTCTGGATACCTCCACAGATGGCTGGTATAAGATCTCATCCGGCGGTGTGACCGGTTATGTAAGCTCCCAGTATGTCTATACCGGGGATGAGGCGAAAAAACTGGCTGCGGAAAATGTGGCTGAGCGTGCCGTGATCGATGCGGATAAGTTAAATGTCCGGTCAGAGCCGAAGGCGGATGCGAATGTTGTGGAGCAGGTATTTAAAAACGAAAGATATGACATCAGGGGGCAGCAGGACGGCTGGATCCAGATTTCTTCCGGATATATTTCTGCGGATTATGTCACCGTAAAATACGCTCTGGATGAGGCGATCAAGCAGGATATGAGACAGACGGTCTTAAGCCTTTATGATAATCTCGGTGTATCCAATGTGTCCAATTACCTGAATGTCCGCGACAATCCGGATGAGAAGAAGGGCAAGATCATCGCGAAGCTGCCGAGCAACGCAGGCTGTGATATCCTGGACACCTCCACGTCGGGCTGGTACAAGATCCGTTCCGGAAACATTACCGGTTATGTAAAATCTGAGTATATCCTGACAGGACAGCAGGCGAAGGACAAAGCGCTTCAGGTTGCAAAGCTGATGGCGATCTCCAACACGGACGGCGTCAATGTCCGCACAGAGCCGAACACGAATTCTTCGATCTACACACAGATCTCCAACAGCGAGCGATTCCTTGTAGCGGATCAGCAGGATGGCTGGGTAAAGATCGAGATCGATGATCAGGACGCATACCTGTCCAGCGATTATGTTGACGTTAAGTACGGTCTGGAAGAGGCGATCAAGTATACGCCGGTGGTTGAGGTTGCAGATACCTCTTCGAAGAATGATTCTAAGAACAGTTCAAAGAACAGTTCAAAGAATAATTCCGGTAAGAAGAACAGCGCAAACGACGGGGCTGCCGGATCGAAGTCCGGAAGTGTTTCCTCCAAACGTGCCCAGATCGCAAACTACGCAGTTCAGTTCGTCGGAAACAGATATGTCTACGGCGGAACGAGCCTGACAAACGGAACGGACTGCTCCGGATTTACGATGTCTGTCATGGCGAAATTCGGTGTATCCCTGCCGCACAACTCCGGCGCGCAGTCGGGAAGCGGAAAGTCGATCACCTCGAGCCAGATGCGTCCGGGTGACCTTGTATTCTACTCCGGAAGCGGCGGAATCAACCATGTTGCGCTCTATATCGGTAATGGTCAGGTGTGCCATGCGTCCAACGCGAGATCCGGTATCAAGATCTCCACATGGAACTATCGTACTCCGGCGAAGATCGTGAATGTACTTGGTGATTAATTGAAAATTGGAAGATTTCGGACAGCCCGGTAGAGATGCCGGGCTGTCTTGATAAGGAAAGTAAGTTTGGAAGAAATGAATTCCTCAGACTGGGAAGCCGGGACATATTAAAATTTTTCCGGGTGGATCAGGTCCGGAATGCATGGGAAGGAAAGAATATGGAGAAAAAGAAGAGAATTAAAAGACATGCGGCAGGTCTCTGCGCGGGACTCGGTATCCTGTTCGCCGCATCGGTACCGATGACGGCGTTTGCGGATACGGTTTATGTGAACGCGTCGAAGTTAAATTACAGGAATCAGCCCTCCACAGCATCAGGGGCGGTTCTCGGAACACTGCCTCGCGGGACAGAACTCTCCAGAGTGAAAAACAATGGGGAGTGGAGCGAGGTGCAGATCGGAGGATCGAAGACGACCGTTTATGTTGCAAGCCGCTATCTGACGACCAGCAAGCCGCAGAGCAGCACTGCGAAAACGGGGGCGGCAACTGCGGGCGGAACATCCACAGCCGCTGCCGATGGAACCGTGACAGTACCCGACTCCTTAAAGGCGTATGTGGATAAGGCTTATCAGGTTGGAATGGATTCCAACTGGAAATATGCGGGGATGTCCGCGATCAACAGCGGTCACGCGGTGTTCTACCACAATGGAACCTCGAACCGGAAAAATAAGGTGGTTGCTGTAAATGCTGGGCATGGAACAGCCGGAGGATCGAAGGTGAAGACCTTCTGCCATCCCGACAAAACGGCAAAGGTGACAGGCGGAACTACAGGAGCCGGAGCGACGAAAGCCGTTGCGGTATCCGGCGGAATGACGTTCGCGGATGGAACGGCGGAGAGTACCGTGACGCTCCGTATGGCGCAGATCTTCCGGGATAAGCTTCTGGCGGTGGGATATGATGTGCTGATGATCCGCGATGGAAGTGATGTGCAGCTCGACAATGTGGCGAGAACCGTCATGGCGAACAACAAGGCAGACTGCCATATCGCCCTGCACTGGGATTCCACGAAGACGGACAAGGGCGCATTTTATATGAGTGTGCCGAATAATGCCGCCTACCGTACGATGGAGCCGGTGGCGTCCAACTGGGAGTCCCACAATAAGCTCGGAAGCGCTCTGGTGGGAGGATTGAAGCAGAACGGTGTGAAGATCTTCTCGTCGGGATCCATGGAAATGGATCTGACCCAGACGTCGTATTCTACGGTTCCGAGTATTGATATCGAACTGGGGGATGGGAAATCTGCTCATGATGATGCGACGTTAGG
>NZ_CAKVZK010000067.1:0-4493 GCF_934835585.1 Clostridium sp. AF02-29
ACCCCTTGAAGACGACGAGGTAGATAGGGCAGAGGTGGAAGTGCAGTAATGCATGAAGCTGACTGTTACTAATCGGTCGAGGGCTTAACCAAAAGGTTATGGTTAAGGATAGGTAAGAGGAAGTTATTTCCTGAAGGATGAAAGATAGAAGTAGAAGAAATTCAGTGTGCAGTTTTGAAGGTATATAAACGTTCAAGAAAATCAAATATAAACGTGGATGACGGGGTGTGGCTCAGCTTGGCTAGAGCGCCTGGTTTGGGACCAGGAGGTCGCAGGTTCGAATCCTGTCACCCCGATTCTTACAAATATGCGCGAGTGGCTCAGTTGGTGGAGCGCGACCTTGCCAAGGTCGAGGCCGCGGGTTCGAGTCCCGTCTCGCGCTCTTTTTTATTATTGCGGAAGCTTTGATTCATCAGGGTTTCCGCTTTTTTGCATTTTCATTTTTATGTAGACAGTTGTAGACACCTGAAGACAATATATACGCTTACAGACTGTTTAAAAGCAATTTGTTGGAATAAATGTATCGCAGAGTAAAAGGAGGAAACCAAATGAGCAAAGTATTAATTCTAAACGGAAGTCCACGTGTAAACGGCAACACATCCATTGCCATCCGGGAAATGGAGAATGTATTTCGAAATAGTGGGGTAGAGGTAACAACCATACAGATTGGAAATAAAGATATCCGGGGCTGTATTGCCTGTAACCAGTGCAGCAAAATTGGAAAATGTGTGTTTGATGATATCGTAAATGAGCTGGCACCTCTCTTTGAGGCGGCGGATGGCCTGGTGATTGCCAGTCCGGTCTACTATGCATCGGCTAATGCGACGCTGATTGCCTGTCTTGACCGCTTGTTTTACAGCACGTCCTTTGATAAGAGCATGAAGGTGGGTGCCAGTGTAGTCTGTGCACGCAGAGGCGGCTGCTCAGCGACTTTTGATGAATTGAACAAATTTTTTACCATCAGCAATATGCCGATCGCATCCAGCAGATACTGGAACAGTATTCACGGCTGTGAGAAAGGGGAGGCAGAGATGGATGAGGAAGGCAAGCAGACGATGCGGATGCTTGCAAAGAATATGACATTTCTTATGAAGTCCATCGAGCTTGGCAAGAAAGAATATGGTCTTCCGGAACAGGAGGAGCGGACGGCGACGAATTTTATTCGGTAAGTTTAAGGGAGTCAGAGCATTTTTGATAATGTAGTCCATGCGCCGGCTGGATGGAGATACGATTTCGAAAATGAGAGTGGGAGCGCCGGAACAGCCGCGGTCGGTCAATTTATTCGGATCACAGATAAGAGGGATATCAGGCTCAACCCAATCTTTATCATCCGCATCCAGATTGATGGCGAAAGGAGGCGGATAAACGCGGCATTTTCCGCCGTTGGACTCGATATAATTTCCAAGAAGTCGGGAAATCTGGTAGGAAATTTCCTGATGAATCCGGCTCAGAGGTGCCATATTATGAAATTGCCCGTCGATCAGCTTTGCACGCTGCCCGTCGGGCAAATTCCAGTAATCTTTTGAAATATAGGTATAGCTATACCTAAAAGTATATTACAGGAAGAAATTATTTTCAATCATCCGTACGTATTCGCAACCAATCCCAGATAACCTCAGCGTCGTATCAGGTCATATGGATAATGATGACCTGATAATCGCGAACCGTCTCATACGGAAGTTTACCGGAACCGTCATGCATCCATCACAGGAAAAGGCTGTGTATGAGGGAAGATTTCCGGGGAATTTTGAGCGGAAATATGGTTGGGTGGCAAAAGTTCACGCGCCATTTGGATAAAATCCTGCATGACAGGAGACAGAAACTTGCTCTGATGCCACGCCAGATGAATGGTATTTTGAAAAGAAAAATCTGAAAAATAGATCCGGGAAATGGCACTGAGTCTCAGCTCAGCTTCGATCATAGTGCTTGGAAGAATTGTGACTCCAAGCCCCAGGCGGACGGCTTCGAGAATGGCCTCTTGCGAGGTGCTTTCCCAGGCAGGGGTGACCTCACAGCCGGTCTGACGGATGGCATTTTGAAATACTTCATAAGAGGTGCTGCCGACTTCGCGGAAGAGCAGAGGTTCTTTCATAAATGCATTGATGGAAACGGTTTTTTCTGCCATCGGGTGTCCAGGCGCGCAGATAGCGGTGTAGTGTTCCTGAAACAGGGGAGTCAAGGCAATCTGTTCGGAGCGGATGGTGCCGCCGACGATTGCAAGATCTAGCGCCCCATTTAAGAGCATGGCTTCCGTCTGTGCGGTCGTCTGTATATGGACCTGCGTGTGCACATGGGGATATGTCTTTTGAAATAGCTGTATGAAACGTGGCAGATAGGAAATCCCCACGTTGGTGCTGGCGCCGATGCGGAGAATCCCGCTGATTTCAGAATTGGAAAATGCCAGTTCCATTTCATCGTACATCTGGATAAAATGGCGTGCATAGTCGAGAAAACGTCGCCCTTCGCCAGTAATTCGCAGACGCTGGTTGATCCGGTCGAAAAATAATGTTCCGTAGTGTTCTTCGAGCTCCCGGACGGCGGTGCTGACAGTTGGCTGCGTCAGGTAGAGATTGCGTGCCGCCTGTGTAATGCTTCCGGCGGACGCTACTTCGATAAAAATTCGGAAATGCCGCAGTGTCATGAAAACTCCTTTCCTGAATGTTTCATAAGGAGTGGGAAACATTCGTATCTGTGTGTTTGTCCTGCTTTTTGCCTGCCGTCAGAAAGGTTATTTTTGACGGCGCTGCTTTTATAGACGATCATAGATGTTTTGATAAGAACTATATATAAATTATAGTAATTTTAAAATGAATTGGCAAGTGTTATAATGGGCACAGAAAAAGGAGTGTTGTTCTGCGCGAAGGAGAACTGGGCGAGGCAAAAGATAAAAGGGGGAATGGCAGATGAAACAGAAGCATCGACTGCTGGTTTTATTTTTAAAAACACTTTATATCAGCGCATTTACATTCGGGGGTGGTTTTGTCATTGTGACATTTATGAAGAAATGTTTCGTGGATGAGCTTCACTGGATTGATGAACAGGAAATGCTTGATTTTACCGCACTGGCACAGTCCTGTCCGGGCGCGATTGCGGTAAATGGGGCAATTTTGGTTGGCTGGAAAGTATATGGGTTTGCCGGAATGGTGGTGGCAGTCATCGGAACGATTCTTCCGCCGATGGCGATTCTGGCGGTTTTATCCGTCTGTTACGCCGCGTTTGCGTCGAACGTCTGGGTGGCAGTAGCACTAGAGGGAATGCGAGTCGGCGTGGCGGCTGTGATTCTGGATGTTTCCTGTGGACTGGGAGTGAATGTTCTGAAGGAAAAAAAGCTGTATTCAATTGCAATCATGATAATTGCGTTCCTGGCTGATTTTGTGCTGGATGTGAATGTAATCTATATCATTGCGGCGGGTATTCTGGCGGGAACGATTCGATTTATCTGGATGAGAAAACGTGAGCAGACGGCCGGTGCGGTATAGAGGGGGAGAATAGATATGATCTATATACAATTATTTTTGAGCTTTCTGCAGATAGGGCTTTTCAGCGTGGGCGGCGGCTACGCGGCGATTCCACTGGTACAGAGCCTGATTGTGGAACGACAGGGATGGATCACGATGACGGAGTTTACGAATCTTATCACGATCGCGGAAATGACGCCGGGACCGATTGCGGTCAATTCAGCAACCTTTGTCGGAATTCGGATAGCGGGACTTCCGGGGGCGGTTGCGGCAACCTGGGGATGTATTTTCCCATCTTGTATCATTGTATCGGTATTGGCATACATATATCGGCGTTACCGTGGCGGCTCTGCGATGGGAAGTATTTTAGGCAGTCTTCGCCCAGCGGTAGTGGCGCTGATCGCAGGTGCCGGACTTTCGATGCTACTGGCAGCAGTTCTTCCAGAGGTAAATGGGGAGAGGATGATCCAGTGGGGCAGTCTGGTTCTTTTTTCGGCAGCTTTTATAGCGCTCCGCAAATGGAAACTGAACCCAATTCTTGTGATGTGGGTCTGCGGCGGTGTCAGCCTGGCAGTTAAATTGATTGAGTATCATTTGTAGAGAAGGTAGTATAGGAATAGGTAATAGATATAAATGAGAGTGTAGATGGAGATTGAAAGCTGTATTTATGAATGGATGGAAATGGCATCGGATTCTTTTGATTCGATGCCATTTCTGGGATTAGGGGAAATAGATGCATAGACTTCAAATAGTTAGAATATTCTAAAAAATCACAACAAAATAAAAAGAATAACAAATATAGAAAAATCGTTGACAATCCTTGGAAACTCTGGTATCATAACATACGTCCTTGAGACAAGGGCAAATCAATCGAGGAAATAAGAGCGGAAACGCAAACGGGTTTCTAAGAAAGATTAAAAATAAAATAAAAAAAGTTGTTGACAAAGTCAATTGCTTATGATAATATAAATAAGCTGTCGATGAGACAACAACAAAGAACCTTGAAAACTGAACAGTATGTAAAACCCTGAAAAT
>NZ_CAKVZK010000068.1:0-4466 GCF_934835585.1 Clostridium sp. AF02-29
TTTATTGTGGATAACTGCTCTTATATTTCAATTTTGAGTTTCGCAATTACCTAAAACGATTATAAAACTCTGAAAGTAGATTTTATAAGAAATACATAAAATTGGCAATCCGAAAAATCACGAAAAAAAGTAAAATAGAGGCACTTTTTTTGTGCTATAGAAGCGGGCTGGTCAGCACGCGGTATTTTACAATCAGTGACATACATGGTATCATAACAGGTAAAGTGATTTTTATTTCATAGGAAATTGCGTCCTATGAAACAAAAAACGCTCCGCGAGGATGCGCACTCGCGCGAAGCAGAAACATGTCGCAAGCGACCGCGCTCGGCGCGAGAATGTGCCAAGGCACATTCTTTTTCATATAGAACGGAAATGAGGGTAACATACATGAAGAGACTGGCGGTGGGAATTCTGGCGCACGTAGATGCGGGGAAGACAACATTATCAGAGGCGATGCTCTATGCGGGCGGCATGATCCGCCATCTGGGGCGGGTGGACAAGGGCGATGCGTTCCTGGACACATATGAATTGGAGAAAAAGCGCGGAATCACGATTTTTTCCAAGCAGGCGCGGCTTGCATGGAATGATATGGATGTGATGCTCTTGGACACGCCGGGACATGTGGATTTTTCAGCGGAAATGGAGCGGGTGCTTCAGGTGCTGGACTATGCGGTGCTGGTCATCAGCGGTTCAGACGGCGTGCAGGGGCATACAAGAACGCTGTGGCGGCTGCTGGCGCGCTACCAGATTCCGGCGTTCCTTTTTATCAATAAAATGGATCTGGCGCCGGGACGGGAACAGGAGATCCTGCGCGACCTAAAAGAGTCGCTGGGCGGCAACTTCGTTGATTTTGGTGCGGACGGGACGGAAAGTTTCTATGAAGAGGCAGCAGTCAGCGGCGAAGCGGAATTGGAGGAATTTCTGGAGACGGGACAGGTGTCTAAAGATGCGATCCGCAGCCGGATTGCCAGCCGGGATCTGTTTCCGTGTTATTTTGGTTCGGCGCTCAAAAATACGGGCGTGGAAGAATTTATGCGCGGTTTGGAAGAATATACGCTGGAACCAGTGTATCCGGACGAATTTGGGGCGAAAATATTTAAAATTGTGCGCGACAACCAGGGCGAACGCCTGACTTATATGAAGATCACGGGCGGTGTGCTGCATGTCAAAGACCGGATCGGCGAGGAAAAGGTAAATCAGCTCCGCCTGTATTCAGGCGATAAGTATGAAGCGGTGAGCGAGGCACCGGCGGGTATGATTTGTGCGGCAACGGGACTTTTGCACACGAAACCGGGCGAGGGGCTTGGAGTCTGTGAAATGGGCGCGGAACCGGTGCTGGAGCCGGTTTTGACGTATCGCGTCGAGCTTCCGGAGGATGTGGATGCGGCGGCGATGCTGCCGAAACTGCTTCAATTAGAGGAAGAAGAGCCGGAGCTTCATATTGTCTGGGAGGAAGAAAAGAAAGAGATTCACGCCCAGATCATGGGCGAGATCCAGATGGAGATTCTGAAAAGCCTGATTGCAGAGCGTTTTGGGGTAAATGTCCGGTTTGGCGGGCGCAGCATTGTATATAAAGAAACGATCACCGATACGGTCGAGGGTGTCGGGCATTTTGAGCCGCTCCGCCATTATGCGGAGGTACATCTGCTTCTGGAGCCGGGAGAACCGGGCAGCGGGCTGGTATTTGATACCGATTGCAGTGAAGATATTTTAAGTAAAAACTGGCAGCGGCTGGTGCTGACGCATCTGGAAGAAAAGGTACACAGGGGCGTTCTGATTGGGGCGCCGATTACGGATATGAAAATTACGCTGAAATCGGGACGCGCCCATGTGAAACATACAGAAGGCGGCGATTTCCGACAGTCCGTGTACCGGGCGGTCCGTCAGGGACTGATGCAGGCGCATTCGGTGCTGTTGGAACCATTTTATGCCTTTCACCTGACGATACCGGACAAGATGGTGGGACGTGCAATGACCGATCTGGAGCGGCGGTTTGCCGTCTTTGAGGGACCGGCGCTGGAGGACGGGCAGGCAATATTAACCGGACGTGCCCCGGTATCGTCACTCGATGGATATCAGACGGAGGTGACGGCGTACACGGGCGGATTGGGACAGATGATCTGCACGCTCGATGGCTACGGACCGTGCCACAATGAAGAAGAAATCATTGCGGCAGCCGGGTATGATCCGGATGCGGATCTGGCAAACCCGAGCGGATCTGTTTTCTGTGCACACGGAGCCGGATTTGTCGTCAACTGGGACGAGGTCAAAGATTACATGCATCTGGAAAGCTGCCTGGGTGCGTCCAATGGAAAGCGGCGGATGGAGGCGATTGAAGCAGGCGCACGTTCCTCCGACGGACAGGGCGGAGGTTCTGTCGAGGAGATGTGGATTGGAACGGATGAGGTCGATGCGATTCTGGCGCGCACCTATCATGCCAATAAAAAGGAAGACGGCGGAAAACGCCGCTGGGGCGGAACCAGTAAACGACCAGTGCAGCAGTACGGCGCGGGCGTGTATGGAGAGACGGCGCGGAGACAGGAAGCGGTGAGACAGAAGAGCGATTCGAAAGCCGGGACAGCTGGAGCTTCGACATTTGGAAATGTGGGAAAATCAGGAGGTTCCGTGGCTGGAAATGCAGGGGGATTTGAGCATGCAGGGAAAGCGCCGGAAAGTGGCAGACAGAGCAGCAGAACTGGCAGCTCCAAAGGAAAAATGGCATCAGCGGTTCGGGAATATCTGCTGGTAGATGGCTACAACATTATTTTCTCCTGGGACGAGTTAAATGAGCTGGCAAAGATCAACATTGACAGCGCCCGTGGTAAGCTGCTGGATATTCTATGCGATTATCAGGGAAGCCGCGGTATCGAGGTGATAGCGGTGTTCGATGCTTACCGGGTGCAGGGACACCGGACGGAGGTGACGGATTACCACAACATTCATGTAGTCTTTACGAAAGAGGCGGAGACAGCTGACCAGTACATCGAGAAATTTGCCCATGAAAATGGGCGGAAATATACGGTGATGGTAGCGACCTCTGACCGTCTGGAACAGATCATCATCCGTGGGCAGGGCTGCGGGCTGTATTCGGCGCGGGATTTTGAGGAAGAGATAGACCGTGTGAAGAATCAGACACGTGAGCATACCAACCGACCGCATAGCGGACATAAAAATTATCTGCTGGATTCGGTGCCGGAGGAGGTGCTGCGGCAGGTGAAGAAGGACGAATAATGTATAAAAAGCAGATGTTCGTATAGATTACTCGAAGGCATGAATCAGATCCTTCTGCATAAATTTCATCAGTTCTGCTGCCGCAGGCGACTGTATTTCCCGTACGGGGGCGGCGATGCCGATCTCAAAGGACGGGGAAGCGTCGAGTGGCAGTGTCACAACCGGTCCATCCCATTGTCGGGATAAAATGCGGTTGATCAGGGGAACGCCCATTCCTGCGGCGACCATCGTCCATGCAGCCGGGACATTGGAAGTCGAGGCGCAGATATGGGGCGTGATGTGGTGCTTTGCCAGAAGCCGGGAATTATCTGTTTCCATGTTGGGGTGAATGGAAATATAATTTTCATTGGCAAGATCCTGAAGCGGATAAATGCCCATCTCAACCGCCGGGTGTGACTGCGGAACCCAGATGCAGATTGTGTCCTCACAGAGTGGAATGAAGGTATCGATCCCATCGCGGCGGCTGATGATACAGAAATCAAGCGCCTGTTCCTGAAGCAGGCTGCACAGATGGGAGCTAAGAGTATCAACAATATCGAATACATATTGGTTGGAGATTACTACATCCCGGATCTGAAGCTTCCCAATGAGGAACGCCCTATCGGGAAATATGGGCGGATGCACCGAGAGTATCTGAAGGAGCACAATTCAATGATGTTCAATGATTTGGTTCTGGACGGCCAGCTCTGGACTTACCTTGCCGATTTGAACGAGCAGGCAGAGAACAGATTACAGTTTATTATTAAGCAGATGCAGGAAACGGAGAATGTAACGGACGAATTGAAAGAACAGAATCAGATGGCATGGGTACAAGCTATGAACAACATTTACAACCGGGCAGAAGAGATTGTGATTCATGAGTTGGTTCTGTAATAAAGAGTAAAATAAGCAAGACTGGATGTTATTCTACGAGAGATTGCATCCAGTCTTTTTTGAAAAAAGCTTACTTTTTTGTATGTGAAATATTTTAATGCGAATTAATGCAAAATTTCACTTACAAATCTTGAATAAATGTGCGTAAAATTATTGCTTATTAAAGCACATCTGTTATAATAAATACATACACAGAAAGAAAACAAATGTGAGTGATTTTAAAAACGAAAGTTGGTGAACACGTGGATATTAGAACGATAGCAAAACAAGTTATTATAGAAAAGGATGGCATTGCCAAAGCAGCAGATTGATGGTGTATAAATAAAGTTGACAGCCTATTCTCAAGGATTTCATAGTATAAT
>NZ_CAKVZK010000069.1:0-4325 GCF_934835585.1 Clostridium sp. AF02-29
CCATTGCATAAAGCAATGCTGAACGCACAGAAGTCAGCAGAGGTCATAGTAGCCAAACGGAACAAGACCCGTTCGAGGTGAAGGACCGAATCAATAGGAGTCTTAAGTATGACCCGGAAAGGAGGAATGGGCAGATGGATGCAGAAAACAAGGAAAGCTGCTTGCAGAGAGACAGCGCGGAACGTAAAGGGTATGTAAGAGCGCATCGCTCATTCAACCGGATATGGAAAGAAAGAGACAGTGCAGAGCCAGACATTTTAGGTAAGATACTGAGTAAGGACAATCTGAACAGAGCTTACAAAAGAGTGAAGGCAAACAAGGGAGCGCCGGGAGTAGATGGAATGACTATCGAAGAGGCGTTTCCGTGGTTGAAGGAACATAGCCATGAACTGACAGAGAGGATACGGAAAGGGCACTATACCCCGTCCCCGGTCAGAAGAGTGGAAATCCCGAAGCCGGACGGCGGAGTACGAAAGCTTGGTATTCCCACCGTCACAGACCGCATTATCCAGCAGGCGATATCACAACAGCTGATACCGATTTATGAGCCGAAGTTCGCAGAAGGAAGTTTCGGATACCGACCGGAACGGAGTGCAAAAGATGCAGTTCAGAGGATAAAGGAGTATGCAGAACAGGGATATACAAGGGCGGTCGTCCTTGACCTGTCCAAGTATTTCGATACGCTGAACCATGAATTCCTTGTAAATATCCTGCGCAGAGATGTAAAGGATGAAAGAGTGATTCAGATGATAAAGAGGTATCTGAAAAGCGGAGTGATGGAAAACGGTGTAGTGGTCAAGACGGAAGAAGGTTCGCCGCAGGGAGGAAATCTCTCCCCGCTGTTAGCCAATGTCTATCTTAATGAGTTTGACCAGGAATTCAACAAAAGAGGGGTACCGTGCATCCGCTATGCAGATGATATCGTACTGTTAGCGAAGAGTGAACGGGCATCTGAGAGGTTGTTGGAGAGCAGTACGAAATATCTGGAAGGGACGCTGAAACTGAAGGTGAACCGGGAGGAAAGCCGTACGGTCAGTGTGTTTGCAATACGAAATTTTAAATACCTTGGTTTTTGTTATGGGAAGAACGGAAAAGGAATCTATATCCGTGTGCATGAAAAGTCATGGAAGAAAGCCAAGGAAAACCTGCGCAGGCTCACTTCCCGGAGCAGATGCAGAAGTATAGTGAAAGCCATGAAGCGAGTAGAAATCTATATGAGGGGATGGCTGAACTACTATAGTATAGCAGACATGAAAAGAAACATCGAAGACCTGAATGGATGGCTGTACCGAAGGATACGGATGTGTATCTGGAAGCAGTGGAAACTATCCAGAACGAGAATGAGAAAACTAATCGGACTGGGAGTAGCCAGTCACTATGCGGCAACAATCGCCAATGACCGCAAAGGATACTGGTTTAATGCCGGGAACAAAGCGGTAAACTGGGCGTTGAATAAAGAAAGACTGATAAGCTGGGGCTACTATGATTTAGCGACAGCGTACCAGTCCATGCACGTCAACTATTGAAACCGCCGTGTACCGAACGGTACGCCAGACTGTCTAACGATTAAGAAAAATATTATAATAAAACTACCAAATACAGTATCGTAGGGGGATTCGTTATGGCATATATTGTTGGCGCAGATAGATATCAAACAAGAATGGTAACCACTTCATTAGATGACTTAATAAGTAAGGATAATTCTGTCCGAGTAATAGATTCTTATGTAGAATCCTTAAATTTAGAAAATCTAGGTTTTATAGAGTATAGTGGTAGGAATCGAGGACAATCACCTTATCGCCGATCTGATTTATTAAAACTTCATATCTATGGCTATTTAAATAAGATTCGTTCTAGCAGAGCATTGGAAACGGAAGCAAAACGCAACCTGGAATTAATGTGGCTTATAAACTGCATAACACCTGATCATGGTACTATTGCAGGTTTTGTTCAGAAGAATAAGGCTGCGTTTCACAATACATTACGAAATCTTACCCTTATTCTCAAAGGTTGGGGGCTCATTGATGGAGAACTGATTGTTATTGATGGAACTAAGATCCGTGCTCAAAACAGCAAGCATAATTGTATTACGCAAAGCGGTTTAGATAAAAAAATCGAATATGCGGAAGCTCAGATAAATGCATATCTTATGGCAATCGTTAAAGATGAAGCGCTGGCAGATGACCTTACAGATAAACTAAAAACATATCAAGAGCTAAAAGAACAGTATCTTACACAAAAACATGAATTAAAAGATGAAGGACTGGAACAAAAGAGTTTGACAGATCCTGATTCAAGAAGGATGAAAAATAACGGTTCATTGGATATCTGCTACAATGTACAGTCTGTTGTAGATGCAAAGAATCATTTTGTTGTAGATATTTCGACGACTAATGATATAAATGACCAAAACCAGCTTTACACTATGGCACAAAAAGCATCCGAACTTTTAGAAAAAGAGTCCTCTACAGTTCTGGCAGATACAGGTTATTATAACGGAACGGAGATAAAAAACTGTGTTGATGCTGGAATGAATGTCTTTATAAAAAAAGCTAAAGCGAATAATGCTACAAAGGATAATGAATTTCGCAAAGAAAAGTTTATATATAATGGTGAAACTGATGAATATACATGCCCGGCAGGAGATAGATTGCGATTTTTTGAAAATACTTCGAAGAATGGTATGAAGTATCGCAAATATAAGTGTACAGACTGCAATTCATGCAAATATAAAAAAGACTGCACTACTTCTTCATCTGGAAGAACGATACAGCGTTGGGTATATGAAGATGTTCTTGAAACTGTGTATAATGAAACACTAAATAATAACGAGGTTTATAAACAGAGAAGATGTATCGTGGAGCATCCATTTGGGACTATAAAAAGAAGTCTCGGATATAGTTTCTTTCTTCGACGCAGACAAGAGAATGTTGACGCAGAAGCTGCATCTATGTTTATCGCTTATAACTTTAAGCGATTATTAAGCATGTTTTCAACAGAAGAATTAGTAACGAAGTTTGAAGAAAGTGTGATGTAGCAAGGAGAGGAACATATGTAATTCATGTGAAAAACAAAGATAAAAATGATATTAAAAAAATCGAAGATAAAAATACCGTACATCAGACTGGATTTTCGAATCGTTAGACAGTCTGACGCACGGTGGTGTGAGAGGACGGCGGTTAGTCACCGCCTCCTACTCGATTGATTATCGGGTAAACAAAGTATAACATAATTTTAACATTGTATAAAAATATGCTGAATATTGACAATTCATGACAGTAAAGTTATACTAAAGTAGTATGTGGTCATAGAATAAGACCACAACTTATGGAGGGACAAGAAAATGAATAACAGAGAGAAAGCAAAGGCAGTACAAAAGAAATTCAACCAGCGACTGGGAATTTATTACGGCGTGATGGCAGCAGGTGTCATTGTGGCAGCCATCGGACTGATGACACAGATCAACGTATTGACCCTGCTGGGAGTGGTAGCATTTTTTGCAGGATTAGTGATCCTCAGCTGGGTAGACGGGTATACCGAGTATGCAAAACGTGTTATGACAGCAAAAGCTCTGATGGGTGAAGAGATGCCCGAGGATGTGGTAAATGCTGGTATTGAACTGGTAAAGAAGCAAGGTGGAAGCCTGTCTGCACTTAAGAGCCAGACCAGAGAGTTCTCTCATATTTTATATCATCTGTGCCAGGGTATTTTCACCGCGGCAGCCATGCTGGAGAAGATCCCCGGACTGAAGTCTGTATCCGGTATTGCACAGAGTATGATCAAGAAAGCTTACAGAAGAATCAATCTGTTGTTAGAGGGTTATCTGTTTGCAAAATACGGCGAGATGACCAAGGAGGCTTATTATGACGGCGTATCTCTGCTGTTACAGGATGGCAAGACTTTTCTGGTAAAATCCGTAAAAGATGCCGCTGTATCTGAATTGCTGGTAACCCTGAGTGTGATTGGTACTCTGGTATTTGTAGCTTTGGGCGGCATACTGAAAAATGTTGTGTTTGTTGTATTGGGCATTGCCTGTGTGGTTCTGTATGTGGTAGTAGCCATTGTATATGACAGCAACAAAGATTTCGATATGCTGGCAAGCTATATTGAGTATGCTTCCACACATGAAGTCAACGAAGAGTATCGTAACAGCCTGTTGGCAGCGACGGATGCCGCTACTCAGGTGAACATGGTAGCCGGTGCACTGAAGAACCCTACCGTAAATGGTATTATGGGCGCGGCCGGAGCAGCAGAGAAGCTGTTTGGAAATAAAGATGAGAAATAAGAATTAGGCCATACCCATTCGCAGACACTGAAGTGCCTGC
>NZ_CAKVZK010000070.1:0-3759 GCF_934835585.1 Clostridium sp. AF02-29
AGGTTTTTTCTCGATTTTTTCTCGATTTTTATTCCCGTTTCTTCCTATGCTCCTGGTCCCACTGCAATATTTCCACCATTATCCCCCGAAGGACCTCCCGGTCCTGCCTGGGTCGGTGCCGCAGTCTCCGGCGCTTTCGTCTCCGCCTGCGTCGGCGCTGTGGTCGGTGCCGGACCCGGTGCCTGTGTTTCTGCCGGTGCTGGCGCCTGCGTCTCTGCCGGAGCTGGTGTTTCCGCTGGCGCCGTGGTCTCTGCCGGCTTCGTCTCCGCCGGTTTTGCCGTACCGCTCGTCGTACTCTTCTCCGTACCAGGCAGATTGTAGCAGATCACCGGAGTTCCTGCCGAAATATTGTCAAAGATCGTCTTTGCAACACTCGGCGGCAGGTTGATACAGCCGTGGGAACCGCTCGTCTTGTAAATCGCACCGCCAAAACTGCTTCTCCACTTCGCATCATGCATACCGATACCATTATTGAACGGCATCCAGTAATTAACCGGCGTCCGGTAATTCTCACCCTTCAGGACCGCATTTTTCTGCTTATATGCCAGCGGATACGAGCCTGCCGGGGTTCCCCAGCCTTTCGCCAGGTTTCCAGATACGAAATCCGACTCTACCACCAGCTTTCCTTCTTTATAGAAGAAAAGGTGCTGTCCGGTCAGGTTGATCTCCACGTAAGTGTCACCGTAGTCATTTGCCCCATGGCTCGCCGCCTTCTGGGAATACTCCGGCTCACGCGTCGTACTCTCACCGGAGGCAATAATCGCTGCCAGCGCTTCCGTCTCTGCCGCCTGGTTGATCTTCCAGCCATACGTTCCGCCGCTTACCTGAATCGTGGAACCATACGATGTTTTCAATGTTTTCGCTTTGTTTGAAGTATTGTGTGCTTTCGCCATCTCAGACACGTACTCCGACACCTTGGAGGAATCTACCGAAACACTTCCGTCTGCATTGGCAATCAGCCACGCATGAATCTGATCTCCATTTAAGGTCTCCGTCGAATCGCCAAACTGGTATGTCACGCTCATTTTCGCGTATTTATTCATCTTATCCAGCTGTTCTGCCAGAGATGCATCGTCTTTCAATACCGTCGGCTTCTTATAGACATCTGCTTCCTCCAGCGATAAATGATCCTGCAGATTCTCGATCGCACCCGTTACCGCCTGTGTCAGCTTCTCCGCCTCGACTGCCGTTCCTTCCTGTTCGGGCTCAATCGAATATCCTTGTCCGGACACATACTCTGAAATCTTTGCATTGACCGGTTCTACCGCTTTCTCCGGGTCTAAACACGATAAATTCCGGATCTGGCTTTCCAGCGCCGCATCGTCATACGCCACCATCGTTCCGATCGTATATTCTTCCTGTTTCATATGCCACAGCCATGCGAACGGATTCTGCGCCGCTACCATCTTTTCCAGGCTGCCGTCAAACTCCGCATGCAGCTTGATATCGGTTCCGGCGATCGTTTCTGTCTGATTATTTCTCTCATCGATCGTCAGTGTGTAACCATTCACACCTTCCGAAATCAGTTCCTGCACCTCTGCCGCTGTCTTTCCGGACGCGTCAACACCGTTGATCTGCGTATTCGGAAAGAAACGGGCCTTATATTTCTGGGACATTCCCACATAGACGCCTCCGGCTGCCACGAGCAGAATGCCCGCCGTACAGGCAGCGATCCATGCCGCCTTTTTACCGTTTTTTCTATGCTCAGCTTTCAGAGCTGCCTTTTCCGGGGTGGTTTCCGTCCAGGATGCCGTCTTTCCTGAATCCTGTCCCCGCTGCGGCGCCGCATGAGCTGCCTCCCGCCCTGTGCCCGCGCTCTGATTTCCACGGGCGCGGCTGCGCTTTCGACTGGCTGTCTCCTCCGGCTCTTTCTCCGGCAGGCGTTCCGGCTCTTCCCACCGGTTCTGATCCTGACGCTCTGGCTGGTGTATGTTTTCCATGTCCAGCTCTGCTTCCCTCAGGATCCGTTCTTCCATATCCCGGTCGAAATAGTCATCATCCAAATAGCCCTCATCCGGCTCATCCAGATAATCTTCATCTTCCAGCATAATCTCCCGGCTGTTCATCGCCGTATTTCGTCTCATCGGCTCCCGCCCATCTTCGCGGCTGCCGGAACGTGAATTTTCATTCAAATTCCCGTTTCTATCTGTCATCGTCCTATTCTCCCTTTAAAAATCCAATACGGGTTCCTATTCCCAGAAGGATCTGCCATTCAAGTAATGGTTTTATCATTTGGCATATTTTTCTGACAAAAATCCATGCTATCTGTGTTGCTGGTCCTCCATCGTCCTATTGTATATAAGTTTTAAACGGAAGTCAACTTACAAAACTCTGTCATTTTCTGGTATATTCTGTTACAGAACGCGTAATGGGACGTAATTTTCTATGAAACAGAAACAAAGAGCTGCCGCGCCGCATTTTTATGTCAGCCCGACAGCTCTTTTCTATTTTTGTCCTGTCCGTATTCTATTTCTCCAGCTTTCCGAACAGTCCTTTCTTCTTATGTTTCTCGCCCTCCGGTACAATTCCGTTCATGGCATCGTCAAACTTGCGAAGCGCTTCCTTCTGTGCCTCGGTCATGCGCTCCGGAACCTGTACCACCAGCGTCACGAAATGGTCGCCACGCACGTTGCGGTTACGCAGGGACGGAACACCTTTTCCTTTCAGACGGACTCTCGTATCTGTCTGGGTTCCCGGTTTGACCTCATACTCTACCTCGCCGTCCACCGTCTTGATGCGGATCGGACCACCGAGTGCTGCTTTCACGAAGGAGATCGGCACGGTTGAGTAGATTGTTGTATCCTGACGCTTGAAGACCGGGTGCTGGGATACCACTACTTCTACCAGCAGATCTCCGCGCGGACCGCCGTTGGTACCCGGTTCACCATTGCCGCGGTCACGCAACATCTGACCGTTGTCGATACCTGCCGGGATCGTCACTTTGATCTTCTTTCTCTTCGCTACATAGCCGGTTCCGTAGCAATCCGGGCATTTATCCTTGATGATCTTTCCGGTTCCGTTGCAATCCGGACAGGTCTGTACATTCTGAATCTGACCAAAGAACGACTGCTGCGTGTACATGATCTTGCCTTTACCGTTACATTTCGGACAGGTCTGCGGCTGGGTTCCCGGTTTTGCACCCGTTCCATGACATTTCTCACAGGTTTCCTTTAAGTTTAACTCCAGTTCTTTTTCACAGCCGAAGATCGCTTCTTCAAAAGTAATCCGCACACTGGTACGCACATCCGCGCCGCGCATCGGTCCGTTGCTTCTGCCGCCGCGGCTGCGTCCGCCGCCAAAAATATCTCCGAAGATATCTCCGAAAATGTCTCCCATATCGCCGCCGTTGAAATCAAAACCACCGAATCCGCCAGCGCCGCCTGCACCGCCGTCAAAAGCCGCATGGCCGAACTGATCATACTGACGTCTCTTCTCCGGATCACTCAGTACGCTGTACGCCTCCGATGCCTCCTTAAATTTATCGGCTGCCGCCTGATCGCCCGGATTTGCATCCGGATGATACTTTTTGGCCAGGGTTCTGTATGCTTTTTTGAGTGTCGCATCGTCCGCATCTTTCGGGACGCCTAAGACCTCATAGTAATCTCTCTTACTCTCTGCCATTTCAGCTCTTCCTTCCCAAAATCCGCCGGTACATTTGACCGCATCCGGCAGAGTTTCTATCGTATCTATTTATCTTCCCACAACGTAACTGTTCAGTACCTTCACAGTCACGCGCAAAAATCCATTAAAAATTGCCTA
>NZ_CAKVZK010000071.1:0-3594 GCF_934835585.1 Clostridium sp. AF02-29
GTACAGGAAGGCTTGAACCAGTGCGGGGGAGCCTGCGATTTCTGCAATGGCTGTGACAATTTAGGCGGCGGTTCTGTTGATGCATTTTACGAGCCATACATCAATGGCGAGAAGGAACTGCGCGAGATCAATGAAGAATACAGAAGCAACTCCGGTCTGGTAAAGTAGGTGCAGTATGAGACCGCCAGAGATAGCATCTTCCACAGAAGAGGAAAGAAGACAGTATATCAAAGATACCTTTCCGTGTATCGCAGACTGCGATATGTGTGGACTTTGCACCGTATTTAAGGGTAAAGATCCGGAACGTGCACATGCAGATTATATCAGCGGAAAACGAAGTTATCTGGAGGTGTCTGCGGATTACAGGTAAATAGCTGCTGAAAGAATAAAGAAATGATTTAAGAACCATACACTTTTTTGCTTAAACAAAATGGCAGAAATGACGATATTAACAAAAGAAACAATGATGTTAAGATTTATTTGTAATACCGGGGGTAAAAATGAGTTATACGATCAATTTTTCAAAACAAATGTCTGGGATTTTACATCCGAATCCGAATATGTTAAAGAGCACGAAAGAAAAAATGGAGAGACAGTCAGAGCGGGACAGTAAAGTTGCATTTTTTGAGGCACAGAAAGAAAATCTGAAAAATATGAAAACCGAAACGGTGGAGGATATTGCCAAAAAACTGGAAATGTTCCATACCTATGAGGATGAGATCGCTGCGGCAAAGCAGGAGTATAACAGTTCGCAGATGTTTCATATCATGGATGAGGCGGAGGAAGAGGCTGAGAAAAGAGCCAAAGAGGCAGAGAAGAATAAGCCAAAGACCGAGGAAGAAAGAAAAGAAGAAGCTGTGGATGAGGCGCTTGGAACAGACGATGACAAGGGAATGCTTGCTGAAAATATGGAGAAGCTGTCAGAGATCACAGATCAGATGACAGAAGAAATGACCGGTGACCTGACGGAAAACATCGAAGCACTGCCAACGGAGAAAGCACCAGAAGAAACTGCAGAGAAAGAATTATCAGGACAGAAATTATCAACGAAGGAACTGTCAACCGAGGAAAAATTACAGCAGGATGCCATAGAGAAAAAAGCATATCACCCGTTTGACATGCGCGCATAAGAATCCGTAAAGGACTGGGGGAAATGGTTAAAGCAGCCGATAAATAAAGTAACCACTCGGTCCTTTCAGGGGAGTGGAGCAGTCCCGACTGACAGACGGACTGCAGAAAGGAGAAAAATGACAGTTAACGGGGTAGGAAGTTATGGAACATTTGCTGTATCCGGCAGTTCCGGGAGAAACGTAAAGTCCGGACAATCGGTTCGTTTTAATTTTCAGGCTGCAGGCGAGAAGGCTGATAATCTGCTTGCCGGAATGAAAGAACTAGATACCGGAAAAAGAAGTTCTGACAGGAGTATATTGGAGGACAGCGGTTGCTTTGACAGCAGTTATTGGTCCGAAAATATGAAGAAAGCGGCAGAAACGGCAGATTCAGAGCAATCTGTCACAGATTTACGGGAAGAATATGCCAGGCTTTTAAAAGAAAAATCTGAGGAGATCTTTACAAAAATCAAAAATGGTGAAACGGAAAATTCCTATCAGATCGGGTCACAGTCCTTTACAGAGAAAGAGTGGGATGAATTTCTCAGCAAATTCGATTCCTTAGAAGATGCGATCCGGAAACTGATGGAGGAAGAACAGGAAAAAAGAGCGGCAGAAGAGCTGGGAAAGGAGAAGGAAACATCTGTGGAAGAAGCATCCATGGAAAAAGTATCCATGGAAAAAGGGTTCCAGACGGAAGGTGATCTGCTCACGGCAGATTCCACATCCTGTACATATCCTGCCGATCAGCCGGATAAAGAGGATATCCGCTATATCACCTGGTATACCGAGGAGGGTATTTTCTGCCGGAAAGCGGGACAGACAGAAGGCTATGAGTGGTCTATTTCTTTTGAGAACAGGGAACAGTATGAAAAGGTCATGTCATTGATCGGTCAGCTTCCGTCCGACTGGAATCTGCGTTTCGAGGCGCATGAAAATTTCTGGAGAGATTTTTTAGATGATAAGATCGACGTGGATGATTTTATGGATTTTATGCGCAGCATCAATCAGGGTGAAAAGATATTCTGCCGGTATCCGGGAGGTACTTTGTATACCGCCGATGAGATCGATTCACTGATGTTTGAACAGTATTTAAAGGAAAACCATATGACACTGGAAGATTACCACGCCAGCCAGGAAGCCTTTCGGGCAAAGCATGGATATCCGGGATATTATTAAAAAGATTCGGGGGTCAAAAAATTGAAAACCACCTTTTGCCTCCCGAATCTTAAAAATTATTAGCAGGTGCCGTCTGTAACACAAAAAATTGTGTACAGGCGGCACTTTGTGTTATACTCTGAATACGAAAGATGTATCTGAGTTTTTAGAATGTCAAATCACACAAAGTATCGCTTTGTTTTGTTCGAATATCTGAAAATAAAAGAACAGATTATAGAAAGTGAGATATGAAGAAATGCAGTACCACGGAGGAGACATATACAGTAATCGAGAAAAAAGGACAATCAATAAATATAGAAAGGGAAAGTGATATGCAAGAAAATATAAATTTTATTGTGGCAATAGTTACGTCTCTTATTACAATGTGCACATTAATATATAATACTTTTTTTAAGGGTGGTTTTAAACGGGAAAAACAATATTATAATAAGATATTGATTCCATTTATTGAAGCGTTAAAAGCTGGAAATGAAAATGCGTTACAAGAGATAAAAGATCAGATAAACCATACCGATGAATGTGTTCCAAAATATGTTATACATTTGATAAATACATCTCAAATCCAAACGGATAATACGATAACAGATAAAAAGTTATTAAAAGTATTTATATATGATTACTTGGATATTTATCCTAATGATGATAACAGGATGGATCAATTACCATGTATAATTCTTAAAATTTTTACATATTTTAAATTTTTTCTAGCATTTTTGTTCCTTATGGTAGGTAATATGTATTTGTTTATAATCATAAATAGTTTTTTGCAATATGGAATGGATAATGGATTTATTTCATCTTTTACATCAAATATTAGAAGAATAGATTGTTTTGAAATATTAAGGGCTGTAATTTGCTATGGATTATATGTGGCTGTTATTTTTTGGGCGAAAAATTCTAATATAGATAGATATACAACTCGAAAGAAGAAAATTGAAAAAATGATTTGCAGGAAAGTTAAGGCTTATGATAAAAGAAATGACAAGTATGTATATTAAAAAACAAATAAGAAAGAAAGCAACGCGCTAGGACAGTTATGAATCAAGCAGTTTGTAGCTGGCTGTTTGCTTTTTAGATTTAATTTCCAAAAGTGAGAAAAGTTATGAAATATTTATTCAAAACTTCGTACCCAGCATGTTATAATTGATGTAGTTGAATATGAAGGCTACAGAAAGGTTACTCACCGTGAGGAGATTTTATATTTATAATGAGGAGAAAAGGATTATGATTAAATTAGAGAAAAAGAAAAGTTGCATTATATGGATTCTTATGACAGTGATATGCACATTTTTTGTTTGTATGATCG
>NZ_CAKVZK010000072.1:0-3240 GCF_934835585.1 Clostridium sp. AF02-29
ATTTACAATTCCCATCCAACTGACTATAATAAAGAATGTCCGTTTGCCTGCAAAGGCGCGGAACCATATCCATCTGCATCAGGGCGATATGACAGAAAAATGAACTTAAAAGAATGGAAGAAAGAACAATGGATGTAATTGAAAAATTTGGAAATAGAGTGAGCAGCCAGGCGCTTAAGGATCCGGAAAAAGCGCGTCGGCTGCTTCTTGCAGGATACCGCCTGCAGGAAAAGAAGCTTCAGTTTTTGCCGGATCGGGGGCTGCCGTCGTCGGGACAGTATGTGGCGCGGGTGGTTATGAAAAATATCATTCAGTCGCTGTCGGAACCGGAGAATGCGGCGATGGTCAGCATATTTGTGCCGGGAGAGCTGGTGATGGCGGCAGGGCTGACGCCGTACTCAGTGGAGGCGATGTCCTGTTTTATGGCGGGAACGAAGTGTGAGCAGACGTTTCTTCGGAAAACGGAGGAAGAAGGATTTCCGGAGACGATGTGTTCGTACCACAGGGTGTTTCTGGGGGCGGCGCTGACGGGGATTCTGCCAAAACCGAACTGCATGATTTATACGAACCTTGCGTGTGATGGAAATATGATGACGTTTCCGTATTTAAAGGATAAATTTGAATGTCCGGGCTTTTATATTGATGTTCCGTATGAGAAAAACCGGGAATCGGTTCTGTATGTGGCGGATCAGCTGCGGAAATTGAAACGGTTTCTGGAGGAGACGACGGACAGACGGATTTCGGAGGAAACAGTGCGGAGTGCGGTAGATAACAGCCGGAAAGCGGCGGCGAATTATAAAAAACAGCTTGCCCTGCGGTGTGCGCATGACCCGGTGACCTCTCTGACGAATGAATTGTATGCGCTTTTTATGTGCCATCTGATGGCTGGCTCAGAGACGGCGGTTACCTATACGGAAAAACTTCTGCGCGATGTGCGGATGTCACCGAGGGGAGATGGTCTTTCGGTAATCTGGATGCACATCATGCCATTTTTACAGGAGCCGGTTAAGGATATTTTTAATTATAGTAAGAAAATGCACATCCGCGCTTGTGATTTCATCGCAGATGGTTTTCAGGAGATGCATGCGGAAGACCCGTATGAGGCGATGGCAGAGAAAATGGTCTACTGCATTTACAACGGCAGTGTGAAACAGAGAGTTGAGGAAGCGGAACGGCTTGCCAGAATCACGGAAGCGGATGGTGCTGTTTTATTTGCCCACTGGGGCTGTAAGGGAACGATCGGTGCATCCAGCCTGATTAAGCAGTCCTTAGAAAAGACAGGACTTCCGACGATGATTCTCGACGGTGACGGCTGCAACCCCGCCAATACCAGCGACGGTCAGGTATCGACGCGGCTTCAGGCGTTTGTGGAAATGCTGGAAAAGGGCAAGGAGGAGAAACACGCATGATTTATTACGTCTGTAAGTACACCCCGATCGAGCTGTTCCGGGGGTTTGGAGAAGAATGTTCTGTTTTGGAGGAAATGCCGGAAAATTTCGAACAGTCGGATCAGATTGCACATGCAAATCTGTGCGGCTTTGGAAAATCGGTCATTCAGGCAGTGCTGGAAGGAAAGGTTGAACAGCTGGTGCTGGTAAACTGCTGCGATTCGATGCGGCGCGTTTACGATATCGTGGAGAGCACGGGAAAATGTAAGTTTTTATATATGCTGGATCTGCCGCATGATGATAATGAATGTGAAAAAGTGAAATTTGCGGGCACGATCCGGAGGCTTAAAAAGGCATATGAGGCATATTCCGGGAAAGTGTTTGATAAACGCGCTTTTATCAAGTCCTTTATTACGCCGGAAATGAACACGGAGCCGTACATTGGTGTGCTGGGCGTGCGGGTCAGCGGCATTCTGGAGGATATGATCCGGGACAATATCCAGATGGATGTGGAAAATCTGACCTGTACGGGTGGTCGGAAACTGTCGGTCGTACAGGATGAAATGTGGAATATGGAGGAAGAGGAGCTGTTTCTTTCTTACGCGGACGTCCTGCTGGGACAGATGCCGTGTTTCCGCATGAACCGTTCGATCCGCAGAAACCGTCTGTATCTGGATCCGAATTTAAAGGGAATTATTTATCACACGATCAAGTTCTGTGATTATTATGGATTTGAGTATGCGAGTATCAAGCGGGATATCAAGGTTCCGCTCCTTAAGATTGAGACTGATTTTACGAGCCAGAGCGCGGGGCAGCTTTTGACGCGCATTCAGGCATTTGAGGAGACGATCGAGGGATCAGAGGATATGGATCCGGGAAAAGGTATCAGTGAGGAGGCAAGAAAGAAGATGGAGTCGGGCATTTTTTATGTAGCGGGAATCGACAGCGGTTCGACAAGTACGGATGTGGTCATACTGGATCAGGATGGAAAAATTAAATCGACGATGATTATTCCGACCGGCGGCGGTGCGATGATGAGCGCCGAGAAGAGTCTGGATCTGGCGATTGAGAAAGCGGGAATTAAGAAAGAGGAGATCGTGCGGATCGATACGACCGGATATGGACGATCCTACATTGACAGCGGGGATGACAGCATCACGGAGATTACCTGCCATGCCAAGGGCGCAAATTATCTGAATCCGAATGTCCGCACTATCATCGACATTGGCGGGCAGGATATCAAGGCGATCAGCATCGACGGGCAGGGAGCCGTGAAAAATTTCCTGATGAATGACAAATGTGCCGCCGGAACGGGACGTTTTCTGGAAATGATGGCGAAAACGCTGGGACTTTCCCTGGAGGAAATGAGTGTGAAAGGGCTGGAATGGAAGCATAATATCGTGATTTCCAGCATGTGTACGGTGTTTGCAGAGTCGGAGGTCGTGTCGCTGGTGGCACAGAATAAGGATGTGGCAGATATTATCCACGGTTTAAATGTGTCAGTTGCCTCAAAAGTCGGCGCGTTGGCAGCCCGCCTTGGAAAGGATCATCCAGGCGAATATATGATGACCGGCGGTGTGGCGAAGAACCGGGGTATCATCCAGGCATTGGAAGAGAAGCTTGGTGCTAAACTTTATATCTGTGATGAGGCGCAGCTCTGCGGTGCGCTGGGAGCGGCGCTATTTGCTTATGAGAAATGTAAAGGCAGTGCGGAGGAAACGCGATGAAGCGGCAGGGTTAAAACACTTGTATCGATATTTTCGTCAGATATTCACTGGGAGAGGCTGTGGCCAATTCGTCGATCACAGCCTCTTTATAAGAGTATTTGCCGGTTTTAAACTTGTGTTCATCG
>NZ_CAKVZK010000073.1:0-3032 GCF_934835585.1 Clostridium sp. AF02-29
TGAGCGCAGTAATTTCGAACGCTTCGTTCCGACACATTCCATTTTTTCGCTATTTCATTAACTGAACGATACTGCATCCATATTCCTCCACTTTTCTAACGCTAAATCAAGTCAATCCTTTATGTCCGTCAAATTTTCCATCTTAAACACATAATAACCTTCATAGTAATAACTATGATCGATACCCTTCATATAAATTTCTCGATCATTTACATGATCCGTAAGTGCATTTTTCAGAAGAAACTTTATTTCGATATCTTTGATAGGACTTCGCTCCATGGCAAGCAGATAATCTTCTTTATCCACCTTGCTCCAGTCAACCACATAGCCGATTTCTTTTTTCAACATCAAGTCAAGCCATATTCTCGTACTTCTCCCATTTCCCTCTCGGAACGGATGAGCCACGTTCATTTCAACATATTTTTCGACAATTTCATCAAAAGTTGACTGTGGCATTTTGTCTATACTCTGTAACGCTGTTTCCAAATACATTAGCGGAGCAAATCTAAAATTTCCTTTTGAAATATTAACCTTTCGTAATTTACCGGCAAAATCATAAATCTCATCAAAAAGATATTGATGGATCATCGCAAGACTTTTATAAGTCCCCGGTTCTAATGTCTCAAAAAATCCACTTTCAAACATTTCAAGTGCTTTTTGCTTACTGATTTTTTCTTCCATTCTTGCTAATTCTGTAGAATCTGTAATACCTAATTTATTTTCAAGCATAGTTTACCTCATATTCTTCATGCGATCACTTTTCCAGTCACAAATCTATTTTTATAAGTATACCATAATATCGGCAATAAATCCATTTTATCATGAAATATTCAACTTTTATTTTGCCGTGTTTAATAGTTCCTTCTTCCTATTAACATAAAAAATGGCAAAGTGCTTATCGACAACATTTCACCGTTGGATGTTGGTAAATAAAATATCCTATAAATACGATTGATGTGAAAATTCTCCTCATCCTGTTTTTATTTTTCAAAAACTATGATACAATCATTAGAAATAGCCGACAAAATCCAAGGAGGAAATCAACGTGGAGAAAAAACGGATTCGGGACTTTGGAATCGTACCCGGAAGAGTGAAAACAGGAAAAAGAAATGCGATTACGGATGTACCTGGTGTACTGGTAGGACACTGTACTGTGAACACAGAAGAAAATCATACCGGTGTGACCGTGATCATCCCTGGACCGGACAATACATTTGCAAATCACTATACGGCGGCAGCCTATGTCCACAATGGATTTGGGAAAAGTGCCGGTCTGGTACAGGTAGAAGAGCTTGGGACTCTTGAAACACCGATTGCCCTTACAAATACGTTAAATGTCGGAAAGGTTTGGGATGCACTTGCCGGTATCGTGATCGAGCAGTGCCAGAATGATGGGCTGGAACCAATGAGCATTAATCCGGTCGTTGGCGAGTGCAATGACTGCCGGATCAACCAGATCCAGAAACGTGCAGTTGGTGAAAAAGAAGTGCGGCAGGCTTTTGCGGTCGCTGCCGAGGAGTTCGAAGAAGGGGATGTCGGCGCCGGCGCCGGTACCATCTGCTACGGCATGAAGGGCGGAATCGGATCTGCGTCCCGCGTGATCTGTATTGGTGAAAAGGAATACACCATCGGCGTTCTGGTTCAGTCAAACTTTGGTGCAACCGAAGATTTTGTACTCAACGGAGAGGCTGTTGGTCCAAAAATTCTGGAATGGAAGCAGGAAAAGAATGATATGGCTGCATCCGAAGAAGACAAAGGTTCGATCATGAGCATTCTGGCTACCGATCTCCCATTGACAAGCCGTCAGCTCAAACGGATCCTGAAAAGAACAGGGGTCGGCATCGCACGAACCGGCGGTTATACGGGACATGGAAGCGGGGAAGTCATGATCGGCTTTACAACCGCAAATCGGATCCCGTCCGGTCGCGAAGAGGAACTTCTCCAGATATCAGCAATTCCGGAGCATGTGATCAACCGGGCTTTTCTCGCTGCTGCGGAAGCCGAACAGGAAGCGATCTTAAATTCCATGACGGCAGCAAAACAGACACGCGGAAGAGAGGGAGAGCTGTATTACAGTCTTGCAGAATATCTTAACGACAGGGAGGTCGAAACCTCAAAATAGACTTGAAGCACCATTTCCGGCATATCACCGGTTCTGGTGCTTCTTTCATTCTAAATGCCCAGCGATAACCTCTGTTCAGAATCAGTCCATTGGGCGATATCTACACTCTTTCACAAGCAATCATACTTCGCCGACTTCCCCTTCGCCTTCTCCACCGGATACTTCCTCTCGTTCATCCCCATCTTCATATTCACGATTTCATCCGCGTCAAGTCCCAGCTTGTCTAAAAGGTTCTGGGAATATACGATCACATCCGCCAGTTCCTCTTTTACATGCTGCAGGTCATACTCCTCATCGTTCCACTGGAAGCACTCCAGGAGTTCTGCTGCCTCGATGACGATAGATTTCGCAAGGTTCGCGGCAGAATGGAACTGCTCCCAGTCGCGGTCATCGGTGAATTTGCGGATTCTGTCTATGGTTTCCTGTTTCATAAAAATTTCCTCTTTTCCAGTAAATGATCTCATTTCAGTTGTGTTCTGAGCATGAGCAGATAAGCCACTCCCATCCTGCTCCTATCTGCCGCTTATTACTTCCATTCCTTCCACACCTCCGGCTGATACCCCAGTGTGGACTGTTTCCCGTTTCTTACAACCGGCGTCCTGATCACGGACGGATTTTCCAGAATCTTCTCTAACTTATCCTCATCCGCGATATACTTGATCAGTGCAAGCGTATCCTTATCTTTTCCATCCCAGTTGACCATATTTTCGATTCCGCCGTTGACCTCTGCAACTGAACGAAACTCGCCTTTGCTCATTCCCTTCTCTTTCATGTCAATAAACTGGTATTTGATACCGCGCTCTTTAAAAAAACGCTCCGCCTTCTTTGTATCATTGCACTTTTTTGTGCCAAAAATCTGTATGTTCAAAACATTCTTACTCCTTTTCTGTCCTGGAAATATGCCCTGGCT
>NZ_CAKVZK010000074.1:0-2001 GCF_934835585.1 Clostridium sp. AF02-29
ACACTTTCTTTTCCAGCGTCAATTATTTCATCTTTAATCTCCTGCAAACACATATGAATCTCCCATTTTTCATTTTCTACAATATATATTCCATCTGTCTCTCTTTGGTTTTTAATCCCATTTTTTCATAGAATTTTTCCGCGGAGGTATTTCCTGCCCAGACATTTAATGTCACTTCATAACAGCCTAACCGTTTCGCCTCGCCCTTTACATATTCAAACAGGCTCTCACCTACATGCTGTCCTCTGATTTTTGCATCGACGCACAGATCATCGATAAAAAGCGATGTAAACGGCACCATATTATTGGAGAATGGCTGCTGTTTCAACTGGCAGAAAGCATATCCTAAGCATACGTCATTCTCATCTGCAGCTACATAAACAGGCTTTGTATCATCTTTTAACATTTCTTTCAGTTCATCCTCTGTGTACTTTGTCGTCCCCGGAATAAAAATATCCGGTCTTATATCTGCATGGATTTGAAGCACCTGCTCTAATAATTCAATCAGTCTTGGGATATCTTTTTCGTTTGCTCTTCGAATATTCATTTCACTTGCCTCCATATTTTTCATTATATCTGTAGTTTGAGTTTCAGGAATTTATTTTGATCCCCGCTTCCATTTATACATTTTCAGACACTGCGGATGCTCAAAATACTCCTGATCAAAGATCCATGCAATGTCAGTTTCCGATAATTCTTCTGCCTTAAATCTCCGATATTTGCTGTTCAGCTATACACTTCCCACTATCTGGGCGTGTTCGGGACTTGCACCCGTTAGAGTGCGCCCATGGCGCGCAAACTAAAAAAGGCTCCGCCAACAATAGCAGAGCCTCCGACATTTTCTTTAAAAACCCACGGTATCCAGCCGGATCGTGGTAAATGATAATCCAAAATTTTTGATTTCTATCTTACTCTTCTAAACTTTCCTTCATTCTGCCAAGCATACCTGATTTTTTCAACGGCAGTGTAATAATAATGGCAATGATCGTTCCTCCACAGGTGCTGATCAGAAACGGAACAACAAATGTGAATAACGCCGCTGCTTTATTACCCATGACAAGATATGCCACCGGATAAGAGAGCATTCCACCAATAATTCCAGTTCCAACTACTTCGCCAATATAGGCAAATGGAAGTTTTTTCCCATACTTATAGAGAAGTCCGCCAAGTAATGCACCACACATGCTTCCCGGGAATGCCAGAGGGCTTCCCAGTCCTAACAGATTACGGATCAGCGCCGCAATAAATGCCTGTGCCAGTGCCCACCACGGTCCTACGGTAACTGCGCATAAAATATTTACCAGATGCTGTACCGGTGCACATTTTGAACCGAATACCGGGAAGGAAAATAAACTTCCCACCACCGCTACTGCTGCTAAGATTGCTGTAACTGTCAATTTCTTTAAATTAAATTTTTTCATTTTGTCCTCTTTTCCCAGAATCTGCCACATACCACATTCTAAAAAAAGAATGATAAGACTGCAACAGTTCCTATTTTGATTTTACTGCCCCTGCAGCTTTTTCCACAATCAGGCAGAGAATGACTGTGACCACCATATCCGGCAGCGTATTTCCAACCGGCGTATCCACCTGCATCAATATGCGGTAAATCACAAATCCGGCAAGCCATACGATCAGATTACGCCACTGAAATGCAGATTTTCCGGCATCTGCTTTCTTTAAAATGAAGTAATCTGCGATCTGCACTGCGATCATCGGAGCAAAAACAGAACCGATCAGATATAAAAAGTTTGTAATGTTATCCATCGGATAAACGATTGCTGCGACAGTTCCAATCACAGTAACAACAATTGCCGCCCATTTTTCCTGAATCTTTGAGGAAATGGAAACACTAGAAACTCCTGCGGAATAGGCATCCAGGAAGGTTGTTGTAACCGTGGAAAATACAATAATGAGAAGTCCGACAACGCCGAAACCGGTTTTTAACATAATCTGCGCAATGTCATATTCACCGGTAAAAATAGCCGCTCCCATACCGAT
>NZ_CAKVZK010000075.1:0-1893 GCF_934835585.1 Clostridium sp. AF02-29
CCTACTCCTCCATCACAGAGACGCATGTTCAGAAGATGAAGGAACTGCTGCCTCTTGCGGATATTATCACGCCGAATATCACGGAAGCCTGCCTGCTGACCGGCACTCCCTGGAAGGATGGGGAATGGACGATGCAGGAGCTGTCGGGCTTATGTCTAAAGTTGGCTACGCTGTGCCAGACGGATTCCACCTTATCCTTATCCGAGCATTTCCATGATGCATCCAATAGTGTTATCGATACTTCTCGTACTGTTTCCCGTCGCACTTCCATCGTCATCACCGGAATCCGGCAGGGCGATTCTCTGGTGAACTTCCTATGGGATGACGGCGTCTATACCACTGTTTCCACCCCTATTGCCGGAGCCTCCCGCCCCGGCACCGGAGACATCTTCGCCTCCATTCTCGCCGCCGATGCCGTCCGCGGGGAGACCTTACTATCCTCCGTGCAAAAGGCAGCGAACTTTGTAGGGCTGTGCATTGCCGGAAGCGAAAAGGCGGGAACACCCGTGCAGGAGGGCGTAGTGTTTGAAAAGTATCTGGCGGCGCTGTTGTAAGAAGTATTAAAAATCAATGATGCGATTGACTTTTCACTTCATCTCTTTTATATTTTATACTAGAAAAGGAATTGTGGTTATTCTCAAATGAGATCCCGTATAGCGGATGCTTAAGCGGTGTGCTACGATTCTTTTTTTATATTATACTGGCTATCCTCCATCTGGAAAGGGGGCATTAAAATTGAGTAATTTGGCACATACTGATTCTATGATAAACGAAATCAGAGAATTGTTATTAAATGCACGTCAGCGTGTGGCGGTACAGGTAAATACGGAGTTGTTGTCTACCTACTGGAATGTAGGAAAGATCATTGTTGAACATGAGCAGGAAAGCAAAGATCGGGCAGATTACGGAAAACAGACACTAAAACAGCTTTCAAAAGAGTTAACAAAAGAGTTTGGAAAGGGGTTTTCTGTTTCCAATCTATACAATATGCGTCTGTTCTATATGCACCATCAAAAATTCCAGACAGTGTCTGGAAAATTGTCTTGGTCGCATTATTGTGAGCTGTTGACGATTTCAGACCCGGACAAACGCAGTTTTTATGAAAAGGAAACCATCAACTCCAGGTGGTCGATCCGAGAATTAAAGCGGCAGATTTCCACTTCTCTCTATGAACGGTTATTGCTGTCAGAAGGAAAGACGAACAAGGAAACGGTACTTGCCCTTGCGGAAAAAGGTATTGAAATGACTACACCAAGCGACATTATCAAAGACCCTTATGTTTTTGAATTTTTGGGTGTGCCGGAAAACAAGCCCATGCTGGAAAGTGATCTTGAAAAAGCATTGGTCGCGCAGATTGAAAAATTCCTGTTGGAATTAGGTCGCGGTTTTATGTTTGTAGGGACACAGCAGCGCATTACCCTGAACAATACCCACTACTATGTGGATATGGTTTTCTATAATAAAATTCTCCGGGCGTATGTGCTGATTGAATTAAAGACAACCAAGCTCACACCGGAAGCCGCCGGGCAACTTAATATGTATCTGAACTACTACGCCGCAGAAGTAAATGATGAACATGATAATCCCCCCATCGGTATTATCCTTTGTACAGACAAAGACAGTGTAGCTGCTGAATATGCTCTCGGAGGTCTGTCCAACAATATCTTTGCTTCACGTTATGTTTCTTATATTCCAAATAAGGAACAACTCATCGCACAGGTAGAAGCTGTTTTGGATGAATGGCACAAACCGGAAAAAGAATTCTAACATTACCGCCTGAGGGAATCACAACTCCACTCAGGCGGTAATACCAAGAAATATTTTATTTAAACTCCACCACAACGCTGCCCATAGCACATTCCAGCTCCATATTTTTAGAAGCGTTGTTGTTGA